>JBNLET010000195.1:0-38898 GCA_050305135.1 Rhodocyclaceae bacterium
TGCCGGGCCCCTTGCTGGTAATGAAGAAGGACATCCCGGCCGCCGCCACAGGCATCGCCACCATCCCCAGCAGCGCCAGCATGCCGCCCAGTCGCACCATTGCACTTCCTGCCTTCGCGCTCATCGCTCCCTCCACTGTCGGGTCGTACCGCCTGCTTTGATGACATGGACGAATTTCGGTTCGCGGCGCGCGCGGACGTTGCACTGATGGCCGTCCTTCCGGCCTTCGCCTGCGGGCGGATCACGGCGCCGGACGCCATCGCCGTTTCGGCATTCGCACCGCTTTCGGTTAGGCTTGTGCGGCGGTGATCGAGGACATGCGCCGAGCGGAGACGGCGGACCGCATCGAACGCAAGCACATCGGGGGGCTGCAATGATCGAACTGTTCGCGAACCTGGGCCGGGCAGCCGGCGTGATCGGCCTGCTGCTGTGCCTGCTGGCCGGCGCGCTGCGCCTCACCGGGCACTACTCGGTCGGCAATTTCCAGGCAATCACGCTGCTGCAACTCGGCATCGCCGGACTGGTGGCCGGCTGCTTCCTGCTGTTGTGGGCCTTGTCGGCGCGCCGCTAGCAGGGGCGGATCGAGCGCGCGCCACGAGTGGCAGCGCGGCGGCGCAAGCCGCCGGTTAGAAGGCCGCCGGCTTCGCCACCATCAGGTAGAACACCAGCAGCATCGCCGTGAAGGCCGGATAGCCGAGGCGCTCCCAGCGCCGGGCGTAGCGCCAGTAGCGCGCCGGCAGCTCGTCACCGTCGCGTTCGGCGGCCTCGGCCATCGCCGCCATCCGCAGTTGCAGCCAGACCACCGGCGCCCAGCAGGCGCCGGCCAGCAGGTAGAGGCCGAACGCCAGTTGCAGCCACGATGCCTGCAGGCTCCAGCCGGCGGCATCGGCCAGCCACAGGCCGGAGAGCGGCTGCACGATCACCGCCGGGGTCGTGAACCACCAGTCGGCGCGCACCACCAGCCGCGACACGACGGCGATCGAGGCACGCGAGCCGCTGCGGTTGGCGAAGAACAGATAGAAGGCGGAGCCGAAACCGGTGCCCACCATCAGTACCGAGGACAGCACGTGCACGGTCTTGACGATTTCGTAGGCGCTCACGGCCTTTCCTCCTCCGCCAGCAGCAGGAGCAGCAGCGCCAGCACCGCCAGGTTCTTCAGCACCGCACCGAACGGATCCCGCAGGTAGTCGGGTAGCGCGAGCGCGATGATGGCGCTGTAAGCCAGCACCACGACGGTCTGCAGCCACCACAGGCGGCGCCCGGGCGTGAGCAGCGTGGCCAGCCCGAGCAACAGATCGAGCGCGATCGCAGCGTACAGCGCGGCCGTCGCGGCCGCACCGCTCAAGCCCGTCGCGCGCAGCAGTTCGAGACTGTGCGAGTGCGGCGTCAGCCACAGCACGACCAGTGCGGAGACGAGCCAGATCGATGCCAGCACGCCGCGCAGCGTCGGGCCGCGCCAGCCTGCCAGCGCACGCTGCCGCAGCAGCTCGGCCCGCGCCGGCGGGATGAAGCTGCCCACCGCCTGCGGCGGGCGACCGAGCAATTCGGTCGTCTGCTGCACCGGTGCGCAGTTGCCGGCCTGCAGCATGCGCCAGCTGTCCGGTGTCAGCAGCGCGCGCGGCAGCAGGCGGCCGAACTGCGCGGCCAGCGCCATCAATGGCGCCGGCAGCGCCAGCGCGACGGCCGGCGGCAGACCGAGCGCGCGGCGATAGCCGGTCAGCAGCGCGCGCAGCGTGAGCGGCGCCGCGCCGACCAGGTTCCAGCAGCGGCGCGGCGGGCGCCGCCCGGCCAGCAGTTCGAGCACCGCCGCGCAGACGTCGTCCACATGGACCGGCTGCACCATCTGGCGGCCACCCGCCGGCAGCAGCAACAACGGCAGGCTGGCGAGGCCGCGGAAAAAGGCGGCCGAGCGACCGTCCTCGCCATACACCAGCGCCGGTCGCAGGATGTGCCAGTCCAGCGGCAGCGCCTGCAGCGCCTCGTCGGCAGCCCGCTTGCTGCGGAAATAGGCGCTCTCGCCGTGCTCCGCGCCGAGCGCCGAGATCTGGATCACGCAGCGCACGCCGCAGCCCGCGCAGGCTTCGAACAGCGCGGCCGGCGCGCGCGCATGCACCTCTTCGAAGCACGCACCACCCCGCTCGACCAGGATGCCGACCGCATTGATCACCGCGTCGACGCCTTGCAACGCGGCCCGCCAATCGTCGGCCGACAAGCGCTGGCGGTAGTCGATCGCCACGTCGCCGCGGTGGACCGGGCGGCGCACGCCGCGCAGCGGCCGGTGTCCGGCGGCGGCCAGGCTGCGACAGAGGGCGTGGCCGAGAAAGCCGTCTGCACCGCAGACCAGGACCTTCATCTCTCGTCTCCGCGATCGACCGCTGCCGGCGCCGGCACCTGCCGCCACACCGCGTAGGCCAACACCAGCACCGGCACCGCCGCGCCGCTCGCCACCAGGGCCAGCGAGCGGCGCAGCCACAGCTCGACTGCGAAGGCTTGCTGGCCGGCCGGCGGGGCGCCGAACGCCAGCACCGCGACGAGCGGCGCCAGCACCACCATGACCACCAGCATCCGGCTCCAGAACGCCGCGATGACGTGCGAGCCGCAGAGCTGCAGCAGCATCGAGCGGGTCGGCGCAGTGAGCTGGCTGCAGACGAAGACGGCGACCGCCAGCACCATCGCGGCCTGGGCGACGAGTATCGACAGGGCAAGCATGGCCGCCACCTATCGAGACTGCGCTTCGCAGCGGCCGGCGCACGACTCGCGCGCCTGGCGGCGCTGCCGCATCAGCGCCAAGCCGTCGAACAGATCGCCGCTGCGCGCTGCCAGCCGCCGGCGATGGCGCGCGAACAGCGCGTACAGCCGGTCGGCCAGCGGCGCCAGCAGCGGCCAGCCGCTGGGCGCGACGATCCAGCCCAGGCCGACCGCCCGGTAGGCCGCCCGGAACACCGCCATGCCGTGCAGCCAGCGGCCGTCGGCACGGCGGGCGTGGATGCGGGCCAGCATTTCCTCGCGCCGGGGGTCGTCGGGCTCGGCAACGAAGCTCGGCGCGGCGATGTCTATGAAGCGCAATTGCCGGGCGCGGTCGCGAGCGCGCAACTGGGCCACTTCGAAGCGGCAGATCGGGCAGTCGCCATCGAAATAGAGAGTCAGCGGATAGCAGGGCATGATCGTTTCCTAAATTTCCGTAATTTCTGTTTAAACAGAAACAACTTCGCCAAAAAATGGCCGGCGCCACCGCCGGCCGGCCGCCCTCAGGGCCGCTTGCTGCGCACCGCGCGGCTCAGCTTGGCACCCATGCCGAGGGTCTTCATCAAGGTCTCGGGCTTCAGCCGCAGCATCTCGTCGGCCCAGGTCGTCAATACTTCGATGAATTCGAGCGTTTCGCGGATGCGCTCGCGGGTGCCGGGCGCCTCGGCCGCCAGTTCCTCGTGCAGCAGGCACTCGCGCAGCACCGTCATGGTCGGGTCGATCTCGCGCTGGCGGCGGCCTTCCACGATCAGCCGGAACAACTCCCAGACGTCGGTCGAGGTTTCGAAGTGGTCGCGGCGGTCGCCGCGCAGATGCACGACCCTGACCAGGCGCCAGGCGAGCAACTCCTTCAGGCTGGTGCTGACGTTGGAGCGGGCGATGCGCAGCGTGTCGGAGATCTCCTCCGCATCCATCGGCCGGCCGGCCAGGTACAGCAAGGCGTGAATCTGCGCCACCGAGCGATTGACGCCCCAGCGGGAGCCCATTTCGCCCCAGTGCAGGATGAAGCGCTCGGATACGGGTTTGAGGTCCATGGTCGCAGCCTAGGCGCATCAGTAATTTCTGTCAATACAGAAATTACTGATGCGAAAGCGCCGCCGCGCCATCGGAATGGCCAGCCTCAGGCCGCCGTCGCGTCCTGCTCGGCCGCCCGCACCTGCATCTGGGCGAAGGCGGCCGCCAACAGCGGCGCGTCGATGCCGCTCTCGTCTGCCAGCCGCAGCAATTCGCCCAGCACGCGCTCGTGCTCGGTGCGCAGGCCGGCCTGCAGGTCGCGCAGCATCGAGGCCGTGAAGGCCGAGCCGGGCTCGGTCAGCAGCGCCAGCGCCTTGTCCTGGCCGGATTGCGCCACCGGCTTGCGGTGGGCAGCGGCCACCGCCAAGCACTCGCGGTACAGCCGCCGCACCAGCGCCTCGCCGTGGGTGGCGGCGACGATCTCGCCGATCGGCGCCCGCATCAGCGTGGTGATGCCGGCCAGCGTCGCCAGGAAGGCCCATTTCTCCCACAGCACCGCGACGATGTCCTCGGCCAGCGTGCTGTTGAAGTTCGCCGGCTTGCACAGTTCGATGAAGCGTGCCGCGACCTGTTGGGTGGCCGGATCGCGCCCGCCGGCGGTCAGACTGTGGATGCGGTTCAATTGACGCACCACGCCGTCGCGGCCGAGTTCGCCCGCGATGTGGGCCACGCCGCCGAGCACCCGCGCCTCGCCGAAGCGGCGGTCGAGCACGTCGATGTGCGTCAAGCCATTCAGCAAGGGCAGCACGAAGCCGTCCTCGCCGAGGGCCGGCGCGATCGTCTCGATCGCGTCGTCCAGGTCGTAGGCCTTCGATGCCAGCACCACCAGATCGTATTCGGGCCGCAGTTCGTCCCGCGTCACGCAGCGCGGCGCGACGCTGAAGTCGCCGTACGGACTCTCGACGCGCAGCCCGTCGCGCTCGATCGACGCCTTGCGCGCCGGCCGCAGCAGAAAGCTCGCATCGGCGCCGGCCTCGATCAGCCGCGCGCCGAAATAGCCGCCGACGCCGCCGGCCCCCAGGAACAGGATCTTCATCTCGATTCTCCTCAGCGGGTCGCGGCGCTGGCCCGCGCGGCAATGCGGTCGCGCCAAGCCTGCAGGTTCGGCATGCCTTCCTTGCCCGGCGAGAACTTCATCAGGCCGCGGGCGAATTCGACGCCGCAGAAGGCGGTGATGTCGGCGATCGTGAAGCGCTCGCCGGCGACGAAATCGCGCTGCGCCAGTTCGCCGTCCAGCCAGCGCGCCACGTCGCGCAGCTTCTCGCCCTGCGAGCGGCCGAAATCCGGGAACTGGGGCTGTTCCAGCGGTGCCAGGCCCGGGTGGGTATGACGGATCCAGTTGGCGATGTGCAGGAACAGGTACCACTCCATGCGCCGGTCGGCCATCTCGATGAAGGCCCGCTCGACGTGGTCCGCGCCCATCAGGTTGGGTTCGGGCTTCTCGCCCTCCAGCAGGCTGCAGATGGCCCGCGTCTCGCACAGTATCCGGCCGTCGTCGAGTTCCAGCACCGGCAGCCGGGCCATCGGATTCTTGGCCAGGAACTCGGGCCGCCGGTGTTCGTCGGCGCCGATCGAGACCTGCACCTCTTCGATGCCCTCAATGCCCTTCTCGGCGACGAACATCTGCACGCGCCGCGGGTTCGGCGCCCGCTCGGATATGTAGAGCTTCATCTGTCGTCTCCCTAGACCCCTGCCTCGCGCGACTGCCCGGTCTCGACCATCTTCAGCGCCTCGGCCGCGAACTGCCGCGCGCGTCCGTCGCTGTCGAGCCGCTCATCGATCGACGACGGCGGACGCTCGATGCCGCGCTGCACCGCCGGGCGCGCACGGATCTGATCGATCCAGCGCTTCAGGTCGGGCATGTCGTCCACCTCGACGCCGGACCAGCGATGGGTGCGCACCCAGGCCCAGTTGGCAATATCGGCAATCGAGTAGTCGCCGGCAAGAAATTCGTGCTTGGCCAGATGCCCGTCCAGCACCCGGAACAGGCGCCGGGTCTCGCCCTGGTAGCGGTCGATGGCCGGTTGGATCCTGTCCGGGAAATAGCGGTGGAAGACGTTCGCCTGCCCCATCATCGGGCCGATGCCGCCCATCTGGAACATCAGCCACTGCATCACGCGCGAGCGCCCCTTGACGTCGGACGGCAGCAGCCGGCCGGTCTTTTCGGCCAGGTAGATCAGGCAGGCGCCCGATTCGAACACCGCGAAGCCGTCCTCGTCGCGGTCCACGATCGCCGGGATCCGGCCGTTCGGATTGATCTCCAGGTACCACGGCTGCTTCTGCTCCTTCGCCCCCAGGTCGAGTACCTGCATGCGGTAGTCCAGCGCCAGCTCCTCCAGCGCAATCGACACCTTGTGGCCGTTCGGCGTTGCCGCCGTGTAGAGGTCTATCATCGATCATTCTCCGTTCGTCAGCACACTGACATGCCCGACGCGCACCGGTTCCCGTGGCGTGGCTGGCCGCGGGACGCGCGGCCCCCTAATATGTTCGCTTGTCAGCTCCACCTCGCCAGATGAGTGCCTCCCCCGCCCGGCCGGGCAAGTTCGTCACCGGTTCGACGCTCCGACACGTGATCACGATGACCGCCGCCGGCTCGCTCGGCCTGATGGCGATCTTCCTGGTGGACGCGCTGAACCTGTTCTACATCTCGCTGCTCGGCCAGCAGGAACTGGCCGCCGCGATCGGCTATGCCGGCTCGCTGCTGTTCGTGAACACCTCGATCGGCATCGGCCTGTCGATCGCCACCACCGCCCTCACCGCCCGCGTACTGGGGCGCGGCGAGCGCGACGAGGCGAGGCGGATCGCCGGCGCCGCGCTGGCGATCACCGGCGTCGTGATGACGGTGCTGGCGGCGACGCTGTATCCGCTGCTCGGCCCGCTGCTGGCGCTGCTCGGTGCCGAGGGGCGCACCGCCGAACTGGCGCTGCGCTTCATGCACGTCGTGCTGCCGTCGTTTCCGCTGATGGGCCTGGCGATGTGCGCGACCGCGCTGCTCAGGGCCACCGGCGACGCCCGCCGGGCGATGTTCGTCACGCTCGGCTCCGGCGCCGCGACCGCGCTGCTGGACCCGCTGCTGATCTTCGGCTTCGGCCTCGGGCTGGACGGCGCCGCGGTGTCGACGGTGCTGGCCCGCTGCGTGATGCTGTCGATCGGACTGCACGGCCTGGTCCGCGTGCACGGCCTCTACGCGCCTCCGCGCCGCGCCGCGCTGCTGCGCATGCTCGGGCCGTTCATGGCGATCGGACTACCGGCGGTGATGACCCAGATCGCGACGCCGGTCGGCCATGCCTTCGTCACCGCCGCGATCGCGCCGTTCGGCGACGACGCGGTGGCCGGCTGGGCCGTCATCGGCCGGCTGACGCCGCTGGCCTTCGGCGCGGTCTTCGCGCTGTCCGGCGCGGTCGGCCCGATCCTCGGCCAGAACTTCGGCGCCGGCCGCTTCGACCGGCTGCATGCGACGATGAAGAGCGCCTGGCTGGTGATCGTCGCCTATGTGCTGACGATGTGGTCGCTGCTGGCGCTCGGCCACGAGACCATCGCGGACCTGTTCCAGGCCAGCGAGGATGCGCGCGCGCTGATCCGGCTGTTCTGCCTGTTCGTTGCCGGCAGCTTCCTGTTCAACGGCAGCCTGTTCGTCGCCAACGCGGCCTTCAACAACCTCGGCTACCCGCTCTACTCGACGCTCTTGAACTGGGGCCGGGCGACGCTCGGCGTGCTGCCCTTCGTGACGCTCGGCGGCCGCTGGTTCGGCGCCGAGGGGGTGATCGCCGGCTACGGCCTCGGCGTCGTGGCCTTCGGCGTCATCGCCGCGGTGCTGTGCGTGCGCGTTCTCGATCGGCTCGAGCGCGTACGGCGCGCAAGCAGTATTTCGCAGCAACTGCCGGATACGACTTGAGAAGCGGCCGACGCTTGTCCAAGCTGAATTGATCCGGCCGAGCCCCTGGGCGGCATTGCCGGAGCGAATACCGATGCCCTCTCAGGAGTCCGCCATGAGCGTCTTCACGGCACCCGATTTCGACGACCACGAGCAGGTGGTTTTCTGCCGCGACGCCGCGAGCGGCCTGAAGGCCATCATCGCGATCCACAATTGCAGGCGGGGCCCGGCCCTGGGCGGCTGCCGCATTTGGCCGTACGGCAGCGAGGACGACGCGCTACGCGACGTGCTGCGATTGTCGCGCGGCATGAGCTACAAGTCTGCGATGGCCGAGTTGCCGCTGGGCGGCGGCAAGTCGGTGGTGCTCGGCGACCCGCGGCGCGACAAGACGCCGGCGCTGCTGGAGGCGTTGGCGCGGGCCGTGGACCGGCTCGGCGGACGCTACATCGTGGCGGAGGATTCCGGCACCTCGGTCGCCGACATGCGGCTGATGCGCGGCATCACGCCCCACGTGGCGGGCATTCCCGACGGCACCGGCAACGCGCACGGCGGAGACCCGTCGCCGGCCACCGCCCGTGGCGTGTTCGCCGGCATCCGCGCGGCGGCCGAATATCGTCTCGGACGCGACGATCTGCACGGATTGCGGGTCGCGCTGCAGGGCATCGGCCACGTCGGCCTCGAACTCGCCCGTCTTCTTGCCGCCGCAGGGGCCCGACTGTGGATCACCGACCTGCGGAACGACCTGCTGGCGCGGGCCGCCAGCGAGCTCGGGGCCACCGCGGTCGCAACGGAGGAGATCTTCGGCCTCGAGGTGGACGTCTTTGCGCCGTGCGCGCTCGGCGCGGTCATCGACGACCGCACGCTGCCGCTGCTGCAGGCCAGGATCGTCGCCGGCTCGGCCAACAACCAGCTCGCCGAGGCGCGCCACGACGCCGCGCTGATGGCGCGCGGCATCCTGTATGCGCCGGACTACGTGATCAATGCCGGCGGCATCATCGACATCCATTACCAGCGCACGGGCTACGACGCCGAGGCCGCGGCACGCCACGTCGATGGCATCCACGACAAGCTGATGGAGGTGTTCGCCCGCGCCCGCGAGGAGGATCGTCCGACCGGCGAGACGGCCGACCGCATGGCCGAACAGCGCTTTCGCTAGCCGGCCGCCGGGCCGCCGGCACGCCGTTTAAGGATCGCACAGGCTTCGCGGTATCCTTTGCGCAAAACAGGCAACAGACAAGACAGACCACCACACACCACGATTGGAGACCCCGATGCCCGGACTGCTCCCCGACGTCGATCCCGAAGGCTTGCTCGAATACTCGGTCGTCTACACCGACCGTGCACTGAACCACATGTCGCAGAGCTTCCAGGGCGTGATGCGCGACATCTCGCGCGTGCTGAAGTCCGTCTACCGCGCCGAGGCGGTGGCCGTCGTGCCGGGCTCCGGCACCTTCGCGATGGAAGCGGTGGCGCGCCAGTTCGCCACCGGCCGCAAGTGCCTGGTGATCCGCAACGGCTGGTTCAGCTTCCGCTGGTCGCAGATCTTCGAGATGGGCGGCATCCCGTCCGAGGAGCGGGTACTGAAGGCACGCCGCATCACCGACGAGGCGCAGGCGCCGTTCGCGCCGGCGCCGATCGACGAAGTAGTGCAGACGATCCGCGACTTCAAGCCGGAGCTGGTGTTCGCGCCGCACGTCGAGACCGCCTCCGGCATGATGCTGCCGGACGACTACCTGCGCGCGGTAGCCGACGCGGTGCACGCGGTGGGCGGCATGTTCGTGCTCGACTGCATCGCCTCCGGCACGATCTGGGTGGACATGCAGGCCTGCGGTGTCGACGTGCTGATCAGCGCACCGCAGAAGGGCTGGAGCGGATCACCCTGCGCCGGCCTGGTGATGCTGGCGCCGCGCGCACTGGAGCGCCTGGCCGAGACCACGAGCAGCAGCTTCGCCTGCGACCTGAAGAAGTGGCTGCAGATCATGCAGGCCTACGAGGGCGGCGGCCACGCCTATCACGCGACGATGCCGACCGACGCGCTGCGCCGCACGCGCGACGTGATGCTCGAGACCGAGGCCTACGGCTTCGACAAGGTGCGCGACGAACAGCTCGAACTCGGCCGCCGGACGCGCGCGCTGCTCGAACAGGCCGGCTTCGCGAGCGTTGCCGCGAAGGGCTTCCAGGCGCCGGGCGTGGTGGTCAGCTACACCGGCGACGCCGACATCCACAACGGCCGCAAATTCCTCGCCCAGGGCCTGCAGACCGCCGCCGGCGTGCCGCTGCAGTGCGACGAGCCGGCCGATTTCCGCAGCTTCCGCGTCGGCCTGTTCGGACTCGACAAGCTGCACGACGTGGACGGCGCCGTGAGTCGATTGAAGGCTGCGCTGGAAAAGCTCTGAAGCCCGCCGGCCGGCCGCGATGGGCGGTGCCGTGCAGCACATTGAGCGGCGGCGGCGGGACCGCTAACATCGCCGCACCCGGAACCTTGGAAACGCCATGGCCGCATCGAGCCTGCTCGCGCTGATCGACGACATCGCCACCTTGCTGGACGACGTGTCGGTGCTGGCCAAGGTGGCCGCCAAGAAGACCGTCGGCGTGCTCGGCGACGATCTGGCGCTGAACGCCGAGCAGGTCACCGGCGTGGCGGCCGAGCGCGAGCTGCCGGTGGTGTGGGCGGTGGCCAAGGGCTCGCTGCTGAACAAGGCGATCCTGGTGCCGCTGGCACTGGCGATCAGCGCCTTCGCGCCGTGGGCGGTGATGCCGCTGTTGATGGTCGGCGGCGCCTTCCTGTGTTTCGAGGGCTTCGAGAAGATCGCCCACCACTTCCTGCACGGCACCGAGGACGAAGGCCACAAGCTCGAACTCGCGCGCGCGCTGGCCGACCCGCAGGCGGACCTGGTGGCGTTCGAGAAGGACAAGATCAAGGGCGCGATACGCACCGACTTCATCCTCTCGGCCGAGATCATCGCGATCACGCTCGGCACCGTCGCCGAGGCCGAGTTGCTGACCCGCTTTATCGTGCTGGCCGGCATCGCGGTAGTGATGACGCTCGGCGTGTATGGCATCGTCGCCGCGATCGTCAAGCTCGACGACCTGGGTCTGTACCTGTCGCAGTGCCCGGGCGAGGCGGCGCGAGCCAGCGGCCGCGCCATCCTGCGCGCCGCGCCATGGCTGATGAAGGGCTTGTCGGTGGCCGGCACGGCGGCGATGTTCCTGGTCGGCGGCGGCATCCTGGTGCACGGGCTGGCGCCGCTGCACCATTGGTTCGAATCACTCGGCCATACGCTGTCGGGCATCGCCGGCTCGCTCGCCGAGATGGGTTTCAACGCGCTGGTCGGGTTGCTGGCGGGCGCGCTGCTACTGGCGCTGGTGAGCGCGGCAAGGCGCCTGAGAGCGCCCGTGGCGGGGCACTGAGGTGCAGCGCAGGAACAACACCGAGTCGCCGACGGCGGGCAGCCAAGGGCCCACCGCGGATTCGCCGCACAGCCTGCGCGTACTGCTGATCGAGGACAGCGAGGACGACGCCTTCCTGCTGTTGCGCCGTTTCCGCCTGGCAGGCTACGAGGTGGAAAGCGAACAGGCCTGCTCCGCCGACGAGATGCGCGAGGCGATGGCTGCCAACACCTGGGACCTGATCCTGTGCGATCACCGCATGCCGGGCTTCGACGCCATGGCCGCGCTCGGCATCATGCAGGAATTCCGTGCCGACGTGCCGTTCATCATCGTCTCCGGCCAGATCGAGGAAGACAAGGCGATCGCCGCGATGCGGGCCGGCGCCCACGACTATCTCAACAAGAACCATCTCGAGCGCCTGCTGCCGGCCGTCGAGCGCGAGCTGCGCGAGGCCGCCAACCGCAGCCGGCGGCGGGCTGCCGAGGAGACCTTGCGCGAAAGCGAAGCCCGGCTGCGCTCGCTGACGTCCAACACCCCCGGCCTGGTGTTCCAGATGGTGCGCGCCGAGGGCGGCGGACTGGTGTTTCCATTCGCCAGCGAAGCGAGCGAGATGCTGCTCGGCGTACCGCCGGAAGCGCTGGCCGAGCGGCCCGACAGTTTCACCAGCCACATCCTGTCCGAGGACCGGCAGAGCTTCGTCGATGCGCTCGGCCGGGCCGCCGAGCCCGGCGCCCGGATCAACTGGGAGGGCCGCGTGTGTACGCCGCGCGGCGGCGTCAAGTGGGTCAACCTGCGCGCCTCGGCGCGCCTGCTCGCCGGCCGCGGCATGGCCTGGGAAGGCGTGATGTGGAACATCACCCAGAGCAAGCAGGCCGAGGCCGAGCTGCGCGAGTCGCAACGCCAGTTGGCGGCGCTCTCCAACCACCTGCAGCACGTCAAGGAGGAGGAGCGCGAGCGCATCGCGCGCGACGTGCACGACGTGCTGGGCGGGCACCTGGTGGCGATGAAGTTCGAGATCGCGATGCTGTCCGCCAAGCTCGACGCGCCGCCGCAGGCCCTGGCCCAGCGGGCCGCCTCGCTCGGCCAGTTGGTGGACGAAGGCATCGAGACGGTCAGCCGGGTGACGCGTGAACTGCGCCCCGGCATCCTGCGCGACTTCGGCCTCGCCGCCGCGATCGAAGGCCAGGCCGAGGACTTCACCCAGCGCACCGGCATCCCGTGCCGCATCCTGTGCGCCGACCACGACATCGAATTGGCCGAGGGCGCCTCGATCGCGCTGTTCAGGATCTTCCAGGAGGCGCTGACCAACATCAGCAAGCATGCCGGAGCCGAATCGGTCGAGGTGCGGCTGACCGAGGAAGGCGACGACGTGATCCTGGAGATCGCCGACGACGGCTGCGGCATCGCGCCGGAGGATTTCAACAAGCCGCGCTCGTTCGGTCTGCGTGGCATCCGCGAGCGCCTGTCGAGCCTGGGCGGCGGCTTCGAGCACGCGCCGAACGAGCCGAAAGGCTCGCGGCTGGTGGCTAGAATGCCGATACATGCAGGGATGGACCTGAGACTGGAAGAAGACACGCCATGAGCAAGCAGATTCGCGTCCTGATCGCCGACGACCACTCCATCGTCCGCCAGGGACTGCGCCAGATCCTGTCCGAGACCGAAGATCTGGCGGTGTCCGGCGAGGCCGGCAACGGCGTCGAGGCCCTGCAGCAGCTGCGTCAGGCCAGCTACGACGTGGTGCTGATGGACGTCTCGATGCCCGACCGCAACGGCATCGACGCACTGAAGATGATCCGCAAGGAGTTCCCGCGCCTGCCGGTGCTGATGCTGTCGATGTATCCGGAGGAGCAGTACGCGATCCGCGCGCTGAAGGCCGGCGCGGCCGGCTACCTGAACAAGCAGAGCGCGCCGGAACAGCTGGTGACGGCGATCCGCCAGGTCGCCAGCGGTAAGAAGTACGTCTCCGCCTCGCTGGCCGAGGAGCTGGCCAACGCCATCACCGACGACGACGACCGGCCGCTGCACGAGCGGCTGTCGGACCGCGAATACCAGACCCTGTGCCTGATCGCGTCGGGCAAGACACTGACCCAGATCGGCGAGGAACTGAACCTGAGCGTCAAGACGGTCAGCGTCTACCGAGCCCGCCTGCTGGAGAAGATGCGCCTGTCGAACAACGCCGAGCTGACCCACTACGGCCTCAAGCACGGGCTCGTGGAGTAGCGCCGCGGCGAACTCAAGTCGGCCCGGGCGGGGCCGTTGACGGACATCTGTCACGAACGCCCCCGATGCCATGGCAGTCGATCGCAACAACCCCACCGAGATCGCGCGCGAGACCTTCCGGCTACTGGCGCAACGCCGCGTCGCGCCGACGCCGGCAAACTTCGAACGCCTCTATCACGAGGTCGCCGGCACGACGCCGGACGAAGCTTTCCCGAGCCGCCGCCTGAAGGCGATCGCTGCCGAATTGCCGAAGGATTCCACCGAAGCGGCGCGCAAGGCGCGCAAGTTCGAGCAATGCGTGGCCGGCGGGGACTGGGACGCGCTGGGCCGATTCGTCGGCGAGCTGTGCGCGGGCGACAAGCAGGCACCGCTGCAGTGGGGGCCGGCGATCCGCGACCTGGTGAGCGAATACGAGCGCATCCACAGCGGGCTCACCGCGGCCCGCAAGCGCGAGGCCCTGCAGCACGTGCTCGGCTCGAGCTCGGATCCGGCCACGCTGCATCAGCGCATCGGCGGCCTGGTGAAAGGCTGGCGCCACCACCAGTCGGAAGGCGCCGCGGCGGAGGACGCCGCCGCGACGACCGCCGAACAGCCCGAGCAGGAGCGGCGCCACAGCGCCGCCGCAACGCCGCCCCCCGCGCAAGATCCGCCGACCGCAGCGCCCGTGGGCGACGCCGGGCCCCTGCCGGCCCGGGCTGCGTGCTCGCCGGACGATCTGGCCCCGCTGGTCGCCCAGTTGCTCGACGAGGGCCTTTCGCCGCTGATCGTCGACATGCCGGACCTGGTCGGCGAGCTGCGCACGCTGGCGGGCGAGCTGCGCCAGGCACCGGAGCATCTGCTGCAGAACGACTATCGGCACAAGCTCGAGTTCGTGATCCAGCGACTCGAGTGGGTAGCCGAGGAGCAACTCGCGATACGCAGCGGCCTGGTCGGCGTACTGCGGCTGATCCTGCAGAACATCAGCCAGCTGGTGCTCGACGACCGCTGGCTGCACGGCCAGTTGTCGGTGCTGACCGAGGCCTTCTCGCAGCCGCTGGACGTGTGCCTGCTCGACGACGTCGAGCGCCGCCTGCGCGACGTGATCGACAAGCAGGGCCATCTCAAGCAGGAGCTGACCGAGGCCCAGCAGCGCCTGAAGACGATGCTGGCCGGCTTCGTGGACCGGCTGGCCGAATTCAGCGCCACCACCGGCGAATACCACGAGGCCATCGGCCGCTGCGCCGAGCGCGTCGCACAGGCCGGCGACATCACCGAGATCTCCGAAGTGGTCGAGGAGATCCTGCAGCAGACCCGCATTGCGCAGGACAGTGCGCAACGCTCCCACGGCGAGATCAACGCGCTGAAGGAGCAGGTCGAGATGGCCAATCTCGAGATCGGCCGGCTGCAGCAGGAACTCGACCAGGCCAGCGAACTGGTGCGCCACGATCCGCTCACCGGCACGCTCAACCGCAAGGGCATGGACGACGCGATGGAGCGCGAGATCTCGCGCGCCCGCCGCCGCGATTCGCCGCTGTGCGTCGGCCTGCTCGACGTGGACAACTTCAAGCAGCTGAACGACACCTACGGCCACCAGGCCGGCGACGAGGCCCTGCGCCACCTGGCGAACGTGATCCGCGACAACGTGCGGCCGCAGGATTCGGTCGCGCGCTACGGCGGCGAGGAATTCCTGCTGCTGCTGCCGGACACCGACACCGAGGACGCCGCCACGGCGCTGACCCGCCTGCAGCGGGCGCTGACCAAGCGCTACTTCCTGGCCGACAACAGGAAGCTGCTGATCACGTTCAGCGCCGGCATCACCCGCATCGCAAACGAGGAAACGGCGCAGAGCGCCGTCGAGCGGGCCGACCGGGCCATGTACCTGGCCAAACGCGCCGGCAAGAACCGGGTCATGACCGCCTGAGACCGCGAAAATCCGCTTGCCGCTATCATCACGGGATGAGCACCGCCAAATATTCGCACGTACTGTTCGACCTGGACGGCACACTGATCGATTCCGCGCCGGCCATCCTGGCCAGCTTTCGCCAGGCCTTCGAGACGACCGGCGTCGCGCCGGCGCGCAGCATCGACGAAGACATCATCGGCCCACCGCTGATGGAAGCCCTGGCGCTGCTCTGCGACAGCACCGATCCGGCGCTGCTGGAGCGCCTCGCCGCAGCCTTCAAGGCCGGCTATGACACCAGCGGCTACCGCGCCACCCAGGCCTACGCCGGCGTCGGCGAAATGCTGCGCGAGCTGCGCGCGGGCGGGCAGCGGCTGTCGATCGCGACCAACAAGCGCATCCTGCCGACCCGGCTGATCCTCGACCACCTGGGCTGGCGCGATCTGTTCGAAGCGGTCTATGCGCTCGACCTGTTCGAGCCGCGCCTGCCGCACAAGGCGGCGATGGTCGGACGCCTGCTGGCCGACCTGGCGGCCGGCGCCGGCCGCGCGGTCTAAGTGGGCGACCGCGCGGAGGACGGCCTGGCTGCCGAAGCCAACGGTCTGCCGTTCATTGCCGCCACCTGGGGCTACGGTTCGCTCGAAGCCGCGCAGCTGGCGCCCGGCTGGCGGGTCGCCGAGCGGCCCGCGGCGCTGCCGGCGCTGCTGCGCCAGGACTAGCCTCGCGCGCCGGAATTGGCGGCGCATTGGGGCTTTCTTCGGCCGATCGGGCGTGCACCGGAGCGCTAACATGAGCCACAAAGGGAAATGGAGATCGCGCAATGAAAGCCGTCATCCTGGCCGGCGGGCTCGGCACCCGGCTGTCCGAGGAGACCCAGTCCAAACCCAAGCCGATGGTGGAGATCGGCGGCCGCCCGATCCTGTGGCACCTGATGAAGACCTTCACCGCGCACGGCGTGACCGAATTCATCATCTGCCTCGGCTACCGCGGCTACGTGGTGAAGGAGTTCTTCGCCAACTACTTCCTGCACACCTCCGACGTCACGATCGACATGCGCGAGAACCGCATGGAGGTGCACGAACAGCATGCCGAACCGTGGCGCGTGACGCTGGTCGACACCGGCGAGCACACCCAGACCGGCGGCCGGCTGCGCCGCGTGCGGCAATACCTGGAACACGAGGACGCGTTCTTCTTCACCTACGGCGACGGCTTGTCGGACGTCGACCTCGGCGCATTGCAGGTCTTCCACCGAGACCACGGGCGACATGCCACGGTCACCGCGGTCACCCCGCCGGGAAGATTTGGCGCGCTGGGAGTGGATGGCGAAGCGGTCACCCTTTTCAAGGAAAAACCGGCTGGCGACGGCAGCCTGATCAATGGCGGTTTCTTCGTCTTGTCCCCCGCGGTACTGGACCTGATCGAGGGTGACCACATGCCCTGGGAGGAGCGCCCGCTGCAGGCGCTGGTCGCCGCCGACCAGTTGCGCGCCTTCCGCCATCGCGGCTTTTGGCTGCCGATGGACACGCTGCGCGACAAGACCCACCTGGAAGAGCTGTGGAACAGCGGCCGGGCGCCGTGGAAGGTGTGGCAATGAACTTCGCTTGCTACGCCGGGCGGCGCGTCCTCGTTACCGGCCATACGGGTTTCAAGGGCAGTTGGCTGTCGCTGTGGCTGACCCGCCTCGGCGCCCGCGTCAGCGGGCTGGCGCTGGAACCGGACACCGAACCGGCGCTGTACCGCGCGGCGCGGGTCGGCGAGCGCGTCGATTCGCTGATCGGCGACGTGCGCGAGCCGGACCTGGTGTTCGAGGCCGTGGCCGGCTTCGCACCCGAGATCATCTTCCACCTCGCCGCCCAGCCGCTGGTACGGCGCGGCTACGCCGAGCCGCTGTGCACCTTCGGCACCAACGTGATGGGCACCGCCAACGTGCTCGAGGCGGTGCGGCGCACACGCTCGGTCAAGGCCCTGGTGGTGGTCACCAGCGACAAGTGCTACCGCGAGGACAGCGCGACGCTCGGTTACCGCGAAACCGACCCACTCGGCGGCCACGATCCGTATTCGGCCAGCAAGGCGGCGGCCGAGCTGCTGACCGCGGCCTGGCGCGCCAGCTACGGCAATGCGCCGGGGGCACCGCTGATCGCCACCGCCCGCGCCGGCAACGTGATCGGCGGCGGCGACTGGGCGACCGACCGGCTGGTGCCGGACCTGTGGCGCGCGGCCCGCGCCGGCCGGCCGGCCCTGATCCGCAACCCGTCGGCGGTGCGCCCCTGGCAGCACGTGCTGGAACCGCTGTCCGGTTACCTGCTGCTGGGCGAACGCCTGCTGGCAGGCCACGCCGAGGCCGCCGACGCCTGGAACTTCGGCCCGCAACTGATCGACATGGCCTCGGTGGAGGACTTGTGCAACGGGCTGTGCCCGCTACTGCGAGGCGAGTGGCGCCACGACGGCTCGCCGCAGCCGCGCGAGGCACCGATGCTGCGGCTCGACAGCAGCAAGGCGATGCTGCACCTGGGCTGGCATCCGCGCTTCGCGTTCGACCAGGCGCTCGAACTGACCGGCGACTGGTATTCCCGCTACGACGCCGGCGAGGATCCACGCGCGCTATGCATCGAGCGCATCGAGCGCTTCGAGCACAGCTGGGGTCGCCGATGAGCCAGGCCAGCCGGGCGGCGGTGCGCAGCGCGGTCGCGCAGTGGTGCGAGGCCCTGCCCGCGCCGGCAGCGTTCGAGCCCGGCAAGACGCCGGTGCCGGTCTCCGGCAAGGTGATCGGCGAGGCCGAGCGGCAAGCGATGGTGGAGGCGGCGCTGGACGGCTGGCTGACCGCCGGGCGCTTCAACGAAGCGTTCGAAAAGCGCCTCGCGCAATGGTTCGGGCTGGACCACGCGATCACCGTCAACTCGGGCTCGTCGGCCAACCTGGTGG
Organism: Rhodocyclaceae bacterium; assembly: GCA_050305135.1. Taxonomy (GTDB): domain Bacteria; phylum Pseudomonadota; class Gammaproteobacteria; order Burkholderiales; family Rhodocyclaceae; genus Cognatazoarcus. Next base: position 18,045 of record JBNLET010000195.1, read on the forward strand.
CCGTCTCGAGCCTGTTTTCGCCGCGCCTGGGCGAAGCCGCCTTGCGCCCCGGTGACGAGGTCGTGACGGTCGCGGCGGGCTTCCCGACCACCGTCAATCCGATCCTGCAGAACGGCGCGGTGCCGGTCTTCACGGACATCCGGCCGGGCAGCTACGACATCGACCCGGCCGGACTGGAAGCGACGCTCGGACCGCGCAGCCGCGCCGTGGTGCTGGCCCACACGCTCGGCAACCCGTTCGACCTGGCGCGCGTGACCGACTTCTGCGCGCGCCACAACCTGTGGCTGGTGGAGGACTGCTGCGATGCGCTCGGCTCGCGCTATCGGCTGCCCGACGGCGCGCCGGCCTGGCGGCCGCGCCTGCCGACCGCCGCCGATCCCGCGCTGTGGGCGCGCGCCGGCGACGACGAGCGCGAGCGCCACGTCGGCGGCTTCGGCCACTTCGCCACGCTGTCGTTCTACCCGGCCCACCACATCACGATGGGCGAAGGCAGCGCGGTGCTGACCTTCGATGCCGAATTGCGCCGCATCGCCGAATCGCTGCGCGACTGGGGGCGCGACTGCTGGTGCGCACCCGGCTGCGACAACACCTGCGGCAAGCGCTTCGACTGGCAGCTGGGCGGGCTACCGCAGGGCTACGACCACAAGTACACCTATTCGCACCTGGGCTACAACCTGAAGATCAGCGACATGCAGGCGGCCTGCGCATTGGCCCAGCTCGACCGCCTGCCCGGCTTCGTCGCCACTCGCCAGGCCAACTTCGCGCACCTCGCGAAGCGGCTCGCCGACTGCGACGAACTGCTCGAGTTGCCCCGCGCCACGGCCGGGGCGCAGCCGTCATGGTTCGGCTTTCCATTGACGCTGCGCGAGGAGGCCGGCGTCAATCGGGTGGACCTGCTGCAGTGGCTCGACCAGCACAAGATCGGTACCCGGCTGCTGTTCGCCGGCAATCTGACCCGCCAGCCCTACATGCAGGGACGCCAATTTCGCGTGGCCGGCTCGCTCGCCCGGACGGACCGCGTGATGCGCGATACCTTTTGGATCGGGCTCTGGCCGGGGCTGACGTCGAACATGCTCGACTACGCGGTAGAGACGCTGACGGCCTTCCTCGGCCGTTTCTAGCTTCGCCAGGAGATCAAATTGACCGAACTCGAATCGGTGGTCGAGCGGGAATTCAGCTTCGCCAAGGCGGCAAGCACGATCAATGAGGTCTGGCATCGAGCCTTGCCGCTGCCGTCCGGCGGCAGCCTCGTCCCACTGTCGCGTCTCCACTTGGAGGACGACGAATTGCTCGCCGCGCTCGGTCAATGGCGCTCGGAAAATGCCGCCGCCTACACCAATCGATTCGAGATCACCCCTGCCCGGACCCGCCGCTGGCTCGCTGAGGCAGTACTGGCAAGGCCCGATCGCCTCATGTTGCTGGTGGTCCAGGCGAACGGCGCCGTCGTCGGGCATGTTGGACTGGCCAATGGGCTGGGCCGAGAGGCTGCGCTTGAAATCGACAACGTGCTGCGAGGCAAGAGGCCGTCCGACAAGGGCCTCTTCAGCGAAGCGGTGCGCGAGGCGATGAACTGGGCGCGACGCGTGCTGTTCATCCGGGATTTCTATCTACGCGTGCTGGCTTCGAACGAGAACGCGACCGCGTTCTACAGGCGCCTGGGTTTCACGGTCGCACAGAAGCTTCCGCTGAAGTGGACGGAAACGGAGAACGGCGAGCGGCATCTCGTGCAATGTCAGGGTCCGGATTGCGACGACGAATATCTGGTCATGGAACATCAGCCCGAACCACACGATGCCGATACCTTGATACTCACTGCCGGGCCGTCGATCGGCATGCGCGAGACGGCATACGTCGCCGACGCGGTGAGATCCGGCTGGAACCAGAACTGGAATCACGACCTGCTCCTGCTCGAATCCGACTTCGCCACCCGCATCGGCTGCGGGCACGCGATATCGACTTCGTCGTGCACCGGAGCTCTGCACATCGCGCTGGCGAGTCTGGGGATCGGTCCGGGGGACGAAGTCATCGTTCCGGAGCTGACGTGGGTCGCCACCGCGAACGCCGTTCGCTACGTCGGTGCGACACCGGTGTTCGCAGACGTGGACGACGATACCTGGCTGCTCACCGCCGAAACGGCTTCGCGCTGCCTCAGTCCCCGCACGAAAGCGATCATCCCGGTTCATCTTTACGGATTTCCATGCGACATGCCGTCGCTGATGCGTTTCGCGGGCGAGCACGATTTGTACGTGATCGAAGATGCCGCCGCAGCGCTCGGTGCGCAATTCGACGGTAAGCCGGTCGGTTCGTTTGGCCACTTTGCCGCGTTCAGCTTCCAGGGGGCAAAGGTCACGGTCGCGGGCGAAGGGGGAATGTTGCTCACCTCCGACGAGGCGCTGTTCCAGGCGGCAAGGAAAATCGCCGACCAGGGACGACGGCCCGGCGGATTTTGGATCGACGGCCATGGCCTGAAATACAAGCTCTCGAACGTCCAGGCCGCACTCGCGCGGGCGCAGGTTTCACGCATTGACGAGTTGATTCTCGCGAAGCAGCGCATCTACGAACGCTATTGCGAACGACTGCGGGGACTCGCCAAGGGCGATTTCTATCGCGCTCCCGAGGGCCAGGCCAGCGCCTACTGGATGAACAGCCTGCGGCTGCACGAAGACGCTCCGTTTTCGCGCGACGAGCTGATACGGGAATTGAAGGCGCGCAACATCGATACGCGCCCGGTCTTCCCCGCAATAAGCCAATACCCGATCTGGCCCTCACACCGGCCGGCGGCCCCCGTTGCCAAGGCAATCGGCGACAGCGCGCTCAACCTGCCCTCGGGCGTCTGCCTGACGGCCGCCACGCTCGACTACATTTGCGCTGCGCTGACGGACCTGCTCGCATGACGCGGGACACGGAGCGCCTCGCATACCGCATCCGCAGCTCTGCGCTCGAGATGGTTGCGCGAGCCAGGGCGGCGCACATCGGCAGCGCACTTTCGATCTCCGACGTCGTGGCGGTACTCTATGGCAGTGTCCTGAGATTCGACGCGACCCGACCCGATTGGACCGAACGCGACCGTTTCATCCTCAGCAAGGGCCACGCATGCGTCGCGGTCTACGCCGCACTTGCGGAGGCGGGATTCTTTCCGATCGAGTGGCTCGACACCTATGGGGCACCGGATTCGCCGCTGCTGAATCACATATCGCACATGGTTCCGGGCGTGGAGTTTTCGACCGGATCGCTCGGGCATGGGCTTCCGTTCGCGACCGGAAAGGCTCTGCGTCTGCGTGCCGAGGGAAGATCCTGCCGCGTGTTCGTGCTGCTCAGCGACGGCGAACTCGACGAGGGCAGCAACTGGGAGGCGATGATGTTTGCCGCCCATCACGAGCTTTCGAACCTTACCGCCATCGTCGACGCCAACAACCTGCAGAGCCTGGATACGGTTGAAAACACCTTGAGACTCGCACCATTGGCCGACAAGATCTCCGCTTTCGGATGGGCCGTGAGGGACATCGACGGCCACAGCCACCAGCAACTCGCCGAGGCGCTCTCCTCTGTGCCCTGGGCGCATGGGAAACCCGGCCTGGTCATTGCGAGAACGACCAAGGGCAAGGGCGTCCCGTTCATGGAGAATCGAGTCGAATGGCATTATCGCGCCCCAGATCATCAGCAACTTCAGGATGCGCTGTCGGGACTTGAGCGAGACCTCGATGCGTAACGCGTTCATCGACGAGCTTTGCAAGCATGCGGCGCGCAATTCGGACGTGGTGCTGGTCGTGGGTGACCTGGGATACTCGGTGGTCGAGCCGTTCGCGGAGCGCTTTCCCGATCGATTCTTCAATGCCGGGGTCGCCGAACAGAACATGATGGGGCTCGCGGCAGGCATGGCCTCCGAGGGTTGCCACGTATTCGTCTATTCGATCGCCAATTTCCCCACCTTCCGGTGCGCCGAGCAGTTTCGAAACGACGTCGATCACCATGGCCTTGCGGTAACGGTGGTGGCCGTCGGGGGAGGCCTCGCGTACGGAAACCTCGGCTACTCGCACCATGCCGTCCAAGACTTCGGCCTGATGAGGCTGTTTCCGCAAACCCTCATCGCCGCGCCGGGAGACCCGCTCGAGACGCGCGCGTGCGTAAGCTACCTGATCGACAATCCGCAGCCCTCCTACCTGCGGCTGGGCAAGGCGGGAGAGCCCTGTTTCCACGATGCACCGCCCGAGGTCGCACCGGGTCTCTGGGTGCCGGTACGCATGGACGGCCCCGCCAGCCATGCTCACCTGACGACCGGGACGATGCTGGCCGAGGCCGTCAGGCACCAAGAGAACGCAGTGGGATCGGCACCCGCGAGCCTCTATTCGATGCCGCTTTGGGGCGCCGCCCACAAGGCGATCCAGGCCGAGCCATTGTCACGCTTCGCGTCCGTCGAGACCTGGGAGGATCATTACCTTGACGCCGGCTTCGGATCCTGGCTGCGCGAGGCGGCAGCCCTGAGTGGGAGCAGGACGCGAATTCATTCGCATTTCGTTCTTCCCGACGAAACGTTTGGCCGCACCGCAATGGAATCCAGATGAATTTGACGATTGCAATACCGAGCTACAATCGCCCGCAGCTGCTTGCTCGGACTCTGTCGACCATACAAGCCCTGCCGTGGCGCTCGCCCCCCCATGTCCTGGTCTGCGTCAATCATCCGCAAGACGGCTACCGCGAAGTCATCGAACGGTTCTCGCAGTCACGATATTTTCGTTTCCTCGAGCAGAAGTCCCATGTATCGAGCGGGCAGCAACTGTTTGCCGCGCTCTCCCTCGCCGAGACGGAATTCGTTCTAGGGCTCGCCGACGATGACGAACTCGACGCAAGCGTGGTCGAACAATATATGGACCTGATGAACGAATACGGCGAAATCGCTGCCGTCTACGCTCCGATCAAATACGTCAATCACGCCACACACCAGGAATTCATCTACAACGGGGTCCCGCCGGAAGGAAAGGTGGTCAGCCGCGGCGATTATGTCGACCTCATTTCCTTTCTCGCCAACAACCAGCACTGGCCCGAACTGGGGATCTATCGGACCAAAGCGTTGCAGGGGATCCTGCACAATTCCAACTGGTCGTTCTACGAGCTGAACAAGCTCGCAGGACTGCTCGAGAATGGCCACGTGGCCTTCGCGGCCACGCCCTTCTACCATTTTGTGCTGCAACATGTCGGCGAGTCGTCGCGAGCCAATCTCGGTACCAGCCTCGTGATGCAGCCCGACTACATAGAGCAGGCACGTGGCGGCCTGGAACGAATTGCCGAGCGTGCAATGCAACAATTGGGCAACGGCATCGAACAGGCCCAGTTCGAGTACATCCGCAACGCGTCGGCGGTATTGATTTCGACCCGATTGCGCGAATCGTATTACGCCTGCGTCAATGCCGGCCGCTACGCCGATGCGCTGGACATCGGGCTGCGCCTGCGCACCTATTTGATCGATCTCGATCCGCCGCCAGAAAGTTTCATCGTCCAGGCGAGCATCGAGGCGGCGTTGCGGATACTCGCAGCCCGTTCCTGGAAGGCGTCGCTGGTTCTCTACAAATTGGACAAGCTGGGCAATGCCGCCGGCGACCAAGCAGGACTTGTCCGCTGCTCCAGCGTCGATCGATGCAGAGAACTCGCCGCAAGCTCGATCTTCCTGACCGGCGAGGCGTCGCTGCCCGAATTGCTGGACGTGGCACCTGCGGCAGACTGCTTGTCGATCGAGTCGGTCGCGCGCAGTCTGGTGCCGCGGCTGTCAGGCATCCTGGCCTGATGCGGGAATCGGGCCGCATGGATCCCGCCTGTCGCGTACTCGTGGTCGGCGCAGGGTTTGCCGGCGCCGTCTGCGCCCGGGTGCTGGCCGAAAACGGCTTCCAGGTACGGCTCCTCGAGCGCCGCCCGCACGTCGCCGGTAACGCCTACGATCACCTGGACGAAGCCGGCGTGCTGGTTCATCGCTACGGTCCGCACATCTTCCACACCAACGCCGATCGAGTCGTCGATTTTCTATCGCGATTCACCGACTGGCGCCCATACGAGCACCGCGTGCTGGCCCAGGTCGAAGGCCAGTTGCTGCCGATTCCGATCAACCGCACGACGATCAACCGCTTGTACGGTCTCGACCTCGACGAAGCCGGCATCGAAGCCTTTCTTGCCCGCGTGCGGATCCCGTTCGACCATCCGGCCACCAGCGAAGAAGTGGTGCTCAGTTCGGTCGGCCCCGATCTTTGCGACAAGTTCTTCCGCGGCTACACGCGCAAGCAATGGGGTCTGGACCTGGCGGAGCTGTCGGCGGGTGTCGCGGCGCGCATTCCGACCCGCTGCAACGACGACGACCGCTACTTCACCGACCGCTTCCAGGCAATGCCGAAGGACGGGTACGCTGCGTTGTTCGAGCGCATGCTCGATCATCCGGCGGTGGATCTGCGCCTCGGTGCCGACTTCGATCCCGCGACGTCCCGCGAAGATTTCGGGCACACCGTCTATACCGGACCAATCGACGCATTCTTCGGCTGCCGCTTCGGACCCCTGCCCTATCGCAGCCTGCGCTTCGAGCATCAGCACCTGGCCGCGGTCGCGCGCCACCAGCCGGTCGGCACCGTGAACTACCCGAACGACCACGCCTACACACGAATCACGGAATTCCGCCACCTCACCGGCCAAGCCCATGGCGGCACCTCGATCGTGCGCGAATACCCCGAGGCCGAGGGCGATCCCTACTATCCGATTCCGCGACCGGCCAACCAGACGCTGTTCAAGCGCTACCGCTCGCTGGCCCAGACGCTGCCCGACGTCAGCTTCGTCGGACGACTGGCCGAATACCGCTACTACAACATGGACCAGGTCGTCGCGGCGGCCCTGACCGCCGCCGAGCGCATCATCGGGCGTCTCGGCGGCGAACTCCTCGGGAGAGGCGAATGATCGGCATCTACATACTGCTCCCCCACAACACGCGCACCGGCGGGCCGGAGGCCCTGCTGCAGCTCGCGGACGCGCTCGGCCGCCGGCTGCCTTCGCTGCCGACCCATGTCGTGTGCTATACGCCGGCGGAGATCGCCGACCTTCGATCGCGCGCCCAGCGCAACGAAGACACGCATTCGGAACTCGTTTTCGGCGAGCACGAAATAGGAATACCGGAATACGCCGACTACCGGGTCGAGCTCGCCCAGCGCATTCCACACTCGCCGCAAGCCGTCGTCGTCGTGCCGGAGGTGCTGGCCGACCTGATCCCGGCACTCAGCCGCAACACGATCCTGCTGTGGTGGCTGAGCGTCGACAACGCCTTCGGCCCGCTTTCCAGGGTCAACCTCAATCATTTGCGGCGGCCCAACGTGTGGCACGCCTGCCAGAGTCACTACGCCGAGCGCTTCGTCACGGCCTGCGGGCTGCAGTCGCTGGGACCACTGTCGGACTACACCACCGAGCGCTTTGCAGCCGCCGACGCCGGCGAACGCGCGGGCAAGCGTACGGTCGCGATCAACGCGAGCGCCAAGGTGATTTCGGATCTCGACGCCATCGAGGCCGCGATTGCCACCCGCGACCCCGGACTGTCGCTCGCCCGCGTCGCCGGCCTGAGCCGGGAGGCGCTGATCGAACTGCTCTCCAGCGCCGCCGTGTTCGTCGATCTGGCGTCGTTTCCGGGCAAGGACCGCATGCCCCGCGAGGCGGCCCGGCTCGGCTGCCCGGTCGTGCTCGCCGACGCCGGTGCGGGCCACTACGGCGAGGACTTCCCCGTCCCGGCGTCGTCCCGGGTCTCCCCGTGGGCGCCCGAATCCATCGCGGATGCCGTCTTCGCGCTGCTCGACCCCAGCCGGGCCGAGCAACAGCTCGCCGCCTGGCGGGGCGTTCTCGAGCGCGAGCGCGACGATTTCGACACCGAGGCATGCAACATCTTCGAAGCGCTGGTCGCCAACATCCCGCCCCCCGCGCTGACCGACGAGCCGCCGCACAGCGCACTGCAGTTGTTCGATCGCCGCCAGGACGCCTACGCGTTGTGGCGCGGCCGGCGGACGCTGCAGGAGATCGACGGCCAGTTGCTGGCCGAAAGAATGCTCTCGAAATGGCGGTTCCGGCCGCGCTTCGCGATCGGCGTGCAATTCACCGCCGGCAACGGCGGCTGGCTGGCCGATACCATCGACTCGCTGGGCCGTCAGTGGTGTCGGGAATGGCGCCTGGCGATCTTCGCACCCGGCATCGAAGCCCCGCCAGAACTCGCGGGCGTCGAACAGATTTGCTGGCTTGGCGGGGACGCCGTCACGCCGAGCCTTGCAGCCCTGCATGCCGCCTGGGATGCGGATTTCTACGCCATGCTGCCCGCCGGCACGACGCTGGAAGATCACGCTCTGCAGGTCATCGCCGACGAGATCAACGCCTCGCCGCAATGGCTGGCGGTCTACACCGATCACGACGAAGTCGGATCGGGGGGTGCCCGGGCGCACTTCAAACCGGAATTCAATCCGGAGCTGTTGTACTCGACAAACTACGTCGGGCCCACGGGGTTCGTCTGCCGCGAAGCCTTGCAGGCTTTTGCCGACGGCGCGGAGCTCGCCTCCGCGTCGCCCTACGGCCTGCTGCTGCAGATCTACGCACAGACCGGCAGCGAGACGATCGGACACATCGCCGATCCGCTTGTACACCTCCCGGCCATGGCCCCCGACAGCGAGGCGGACCGTCGCGCTCTGGAAAGGCATCTGGCGCAACGAGGCCTCGCTGCCGTAGTCGAGGACGGGTGGTTCGAACATACCCGGCGGGTGCGTTTTCGACCGCCCACGGAATTGACGATCTCGGTCATCGTAATGGCCCATTCGCAACCCGGCTATCTCAAGTGCTGCCTGGAATCCCTGCTGCGCTGCGCCGGCATGCCGGTGACCGAAGCGATCCTGGTCGCGCATCGCGTCGAGGACCCGGACCTGCGCGAGCTCATCAGCCAGCTTGCCGGCGGGGCCCTCGGTCTTCCGTGCCGGGTACAGGAGGAAAGAGGCGAGTTCGCGCCCGCAGAGTTTCGCAATCGCGCAGCGCAGCGGGCCAAAGGCGATTACCTGCTGTTCGTCGACGACGATGTCGAATTCTTCCAGGACCACTGGCTGTCCGCCCTCGCCGGCCACGCGCATGCCTGCGGATTGGCCGCGGTCGGCCCGCGGCTGGTGAGCGGTGACGATGGGCCTCCGCGCATCGTCGACGGCGGCCGCGTGCTGGGTCTGTTTGGTCTCGCCGGCTCGCTCGCCGACGGCCAGCCCGGCATGCTCGATGGCCGTCACGACCTGCGGCTGCAGCTCGACCAACAGATCTCGGCGCTTCCTGGCAACTGCCTGCTGGTCGATCGACGTGAATTCGAACGCCTTGGCGGCTTCGACCAGGAGGCTGCGCCGCTCGTGCTGCACGATCTCGATTTCTGCATCCGACTGGGCAAGACTGGTCGCCGCGCAGCCTGGCTGGCGAGCGTCGACGTTGTGCACCACGGAGGTGTCACCGCACGCGAATGCAGCCAATCGGCGGCACAACGTGCCGTCTGGAACGTCGCCAACGAGCGCGAGAAGGACACCCTGCTGGCGCTGCATCTGCAAGCCCTTGCCAACGATGGCAGCTACAACCGCCATCTCAGCCTGCGCCGCCCGTTCGACATCGATACCGAGCTGGTGGCGGACTGGAACCCGCGCTTCCACGATCGTCCCAGACTGATGGGCGTGCCATTGACCACCGGGGCCGGCCAATATCGCGTGGTCGCCCCGCTGAAGGCATTGGCCCGCGCGGGGCTGGCGCAGTCGACGATCGTGCATCCGATCAACGACAACGAGCTGCGCGCGCTGATGCCGGTGGAGGTCGCACGCCTCGCGCCGGACACACTGATCGTGCAGAACTGCATAGAAGACAACATGATCGTTCAGCTCGCCGCCTCGGCGCGACTCAATGGCGGTGTGCGCCACGTCGCGACCATCGACGACAGGCTCGGCGACTTGCCGCGCGACAATCCGATCCATGCGGTCCATGCGCGCCATGCGCGCACCCAATTGCGCAAGGGACTCTCGCATTGCAGCCGACTGATCGTCACCACCGAGCCGCTGCGCGACTACTGCGCCGACCTGATCGACGACATCCGGGTGGTGCCGAATCGCCTGGAGCGCGACCAGTGGGCCGGGCTGCCGGTCGCCGAAAACCCGGGTCGCCGGCCGCGCGTCGGCTGGGTCGGCGCCATGCAGCACGGCGGTGACCTGAAGCTGCTCGAGCCTGTCGTGCGGGAACTCGCCGACGAAATCGACTGGGTCTTCATGGGCATGTGTCCAGAGGCGCTGCGACCCCACGTACGGGAGGTTCACGAATTCGTATCGATACGCGACTATCCGGCCAAGATGGCCTCGCTGGCGCTCGACCTGGCACTTGCGCCGCTGGAGGTCCACCCCTTCAACGAATGCAAGAGCAACCTGCGCCTGCTCGAATACGGCGCGCTGGGTTGGCCGGTGATCTGCACCGACATCGCCCCCTATCGAACCGCCTCGCCGCCAGTCACCCGGCTACCCAATCATCATCAAGCCTGGACTGCAGCGATCAGCGAAAGAGTCCACGCACGCGACGCCCTGAAAGCCGAAGGGCTCCTGCTGAAGAAGTGGGTTTATGACAATTTCATATTGGAGGATGGCCTGAACGACTGGCTGGAGGCGCTTGCGGGCGACTGACCTAAATCTCCTCAAGTTCTTGACAGCACGCCCGTAATAGGCATCAACGGCACAACACTGCCGTGTGAAGCTGGAACTCCAAGAGCGCACGCGCCGGAGTTCGACTGAAACCTGAGGAATCAAGGAGTCATAAAATGGCTGCCATTATCAACACCAACCTCCAGTCCCTGAACGCTCAGCGGAACCTGTCGACGTCGCAGAACTCACTGACGACCTCGCTGCAGCGCCTGTCTTCGGGCCTGCGGGTGAATAGCGCCAAAGACGACGCAGCCGGCCTCGCGATCGCCACCCGCATGACCGCCCAAGCGCGCGGCATGACCGTGGCGATCCGCAACTCCAACGACGCCATCTCGCTGACCCAGACCGCCGAAGGCGCGCTCGGGCAGATCAAGGAACACTTGCTGCGAATGCGAGACATCGCGGTCCAGTCGTCCAACGCCACCAACTCGTCGAGCGACCGCTCCGCGCTGGAAGCGGAATTCGACCAGTTGCAGGCGGAAATCGACCGGATCGGCACGCAGACCACCTTCAACGGCCTCAAGATCCTCGATTCGGATGCCGGTGCACAGGTCTTCCAGGTGGGTGCGAACGGCGGCGAGACGATCACCGTGACCACCACCGCGATCTCGGGCTCCGCGGTGTCGTCGGCTACCGCATCCGGTGCCACGGTATCCACCTCTGGCGGCGCATCGGCCGCCATCGCCACCATCGACTCGGCCATCGACAAGGTCAATACCGACCGCGCCACCTACGGTGCCGCCCAGGTCCGCTTCGAGGGCGTGGTGTCGATGCTGCAGATCTCGCGTGAGAACCAGCAAGCGGCCGTCAGCCGCATCATGGACGCCGACTTCGCGGCAGAGACCGCCAACCTGACCCGCGCCCAGATCCTGCAGCAGGCCGGTACCGCGATGCTGGCCCAGGCCAACGCCCTGCCGCAGAACGTGCTGAGTCTGCTCGGCTAACCAGGCGGACTTCCAGTAGGAGCGCGCGGGAGACGGCGAACGCCCTCTCCCGCGCTGTCAATCCGTGGAGGTTAAGACCATGTCCGTCCAATCGATATCTCCCAGCCAGTTGGCGCAGAGCCAGCTCGCCGCACCTCAGGCCCGCCAGATGGTATCGGGCCAGGACAGCCCCAAGGTAGAGGCCGAGCGGCGTACCGCCGAAACGGTTGCCAGTGAGCGCCTCGCGCCGAGCGGGCCCGAGCAGACGAAGGAATCTACACCCCCCGCCGCTGTCGACCCTCAGGAACTGGAGCACGCACTCGAAAACGTGCGCCGTGTCGTCCAGTCCGTGGCACACAACTTGCAATTCGTGGTCGACGACGACACGGGCCGCACCGTCGTCAAAGTCGTCGACGGTGCGACCGACGAAGTCATCCGACAGATCCCCAGTGAGGAGATCCTGTCCATCGCCAAGGCGCTGGACAAGCTCAGTGGGCTGCTCATAGAGCAGAAGGCCTGACAAACAGGAGACACTTATGGCCGGCACGATCACATCGGCGGGCCTGGGTTCCGGGCTGGCGGTAGAGTCCATCATCAGCCAGCTGATGCAGCTGGAGCGCCAGCCGATCACCCAGCTCCAGTCCCGCATCTCGACCGTCGACGCGCGACTGTCGGCCCTCGGCCGCGTCAAGAGCGCGATGTCGGCGCTGCAGACGGCGGCCAACGACATCAAATCGTCGACCGGATTTTCCCTTTTCAAGACCGCCGTCGGCGACAGCACGGTGTTGAGTGCGACGGCCGGCTCCACCGCCAACGTCGCCAACCACAGCGTCGAGGTCAAGTCTCTGGCCGCGACCCAGAAGCTGGCCGCCCAAGGCCTGCCCAGCAGCACCTCGGCAATCGCCACCGGCACGCTGACGCTGGAGCTGGGAACGCTGAGCGGTGGAGCCTACACGGCCGATCCGGCCCGTACCTACACGGTCAACATCGATACCAGCAACAACACGCTGGAAGGCCTGCGCGACGCCATCAACGCGCTCGATGCCGACGTCACCGCGTCGATCGTCAATGACGGCAGCGCGAACCCGGCACGCCTGGTGCTGAGCCCGAAGGATTCAGGCACCAGCAACGTGATCCGTGCGTCCGGCCTGACCGGCTTCGACTTCGACCCGACCGCGCCGCTGGCCGGCGCGATGGAGCAGACCGTCGAGGCCGCGGATGCGAGCGTGATCGTCGACGGCATCACGATCACCAAGAGCAGCAACGTGATCACCGATGCGCTCGAAGGCGTGACGCTCAACCTGCTGGCCTCGAACGACGGCAGTCCGACCACCCTCGACGTATCGCAGGATGTGGACGCGGTGAAAGCCAAGATCGAGGCCTTCGCCGACGCCTACAACGAGTTGAACAACCTGATCCGCAGCGAGACCAGCTTCAGCGCCGACTCCGGCACGGCAGGGACGCTCAACTCCGATGCCTCGGTGCGCTCGATCCGTGACCAGTTGCGGCAGATCGCCTCTTCCGATCTCTCCAGCGCAGTCGGCGGCCTGACGCGCCTGTCGGACATCGGCATCACGTTCAGCGTCGAAGGCACGATGACGATCGACAGCAGTGCGCTGGACGAGGCACTGGCCGACCCGAGCCTGGACGTCGCCGGTCTGTTCGCGGGCAGTTCGAGCGTCGATGGGCTGGCGACACAGATCAGCGACCGCCTCACCAGCCTGCTCGGTGCCGGCGGAACGATCGAGTCGCGCACCGACAGCTATAACCAGACGAAGGACGGGTTCAACGATCGCATCGATCAGCTCGAGCTTCGCATGACCTCCATCGAGGCACGCTATCGTCGCCAGTACGCGGCCCTGGACACGCTGGTCGCAAGCATGAACTCGACCGGCAGTTTCCTGGCGCAGCAACTGACGTCCCTGCAACTCCTGACGCTCAATCAATAAGGCCCACGGAGAACGATTCCAATGTTTGGTCAGAAGAGCAGTGCCGCCAACGCCTATGCCCGCGTCGGCGTTGAAACCAAGGTCAGTACCGCCAGCCCGCACCAGCTGATCGTGATGCTTTACGACGGTGCGCTGATGGCGATCAATTCCGCGGCGGTGTCGATGGATGCCGGCGACATCCCGAACAAAGGAAAGTCGATTTCGCAGGCCATCAACATCATTACCAACGGACTCAAGGCCAGTCTCGACATGGAAGCGGGCGGCGAGATCTCCGACCGGCTATCCGCGCTCTACGACTACATGACGCAGCGCCTGCTGCAGGCCAACCTGCAGAACAGCCGCCCGGCGCTGGACGAGGTCAGCACGCTGCTGAACGAACTGCGCGAGGCCTGGCTGGGCATCGCCGATTCGTCTGCGGTCGAAACCGCCTGAGGCGCCCCGCATGGAACCGGTCGAACGTTTCGAGGCGATGAGCCGGCTGTCCCGGCAGATGGTCGCGGCCGCCCGGCAGAACGACTGGGACACGCTCTGCCGGCTCGAATCCGAGTTGGCCACGCTAAGGGATCTGCCGGCGCCCGAGCCGCAGGCGCTGGCCCGACTGCCGCAGGCGGAACGGGTACGCCTGGCAGCGCTGATCGAGACTATGCAGGCCGACGACGCCGCCGTCAGGGAAGTCGTCGAGCCTTTCCTCGACAGTGTCCGGGGGCTGCTGTCGAGCAAGTCCCGCTCGCGCGACCTGCGACGCAGCTACGGGGCATTCTCCCAGCCAGGCTGACGCCCATGCAGGCAACGGAAGGGCTTGATCAATGATTCCGGCCGACCTGACTGCCCGTCTCCGTCTGCTCACCGAGGCCTCCTTCTTTTCCAAGGAGCCGAAGGAAGTCGACGCGCCGCACGGCGCGAAAGGGACTTCCAAGGATCTGCCCGATTTCCAGCCCGGCCAGCGCATCGTCGCGTTGATCGGCGAAGCGCGCAGCGAGAACAGCTTTCGGGCGCTGATCGACGGGCGCGAATACACCCTCACGCTGCCGAAAAATGCCGCCCGCTCCGGCCAGACCCTGGAGCTGGTCGTCACCCACGCTTCACCGCGGGCGGTCATCGCGACGCCGGCCGACGCCGCCAATGCCGCCGCATCCACCAGCCTGAGCCAGACCGGCCGGATGATCAGCTTCCTGCTCACCGGCCAGCCGCCGGTCCCGGCGGCAACGCTCGCCGCCGGCCGGCCGCTGCTGCCGGCACCTCCTGCCGAAGCCGCCCAGTTGGTGCCGGTGCTGCGTCAGGCGGTGGCCGAGAGCGGCATGTTCTACGAGTCCCAAATGACGCGCTGGCTGTCCGGCGCGATTCCGACAGACACGCTGCTCAGGCAGCCGCAAAGCGTCCTCACCCGCGGGCAGGCCGCCGCCATTGCAGGCGCCGCTGCCGGCAGCAGCGACGGGATCGAGGCCGCCCATCAACAGACCGCGCCCGCCGCGGCACGGCCGACGAACACGCCCTCGCCACCCGCCGGCGGACAAGGCGGCTCGGCGCTCGGCACGATGGCTGCCGACGCCGAGGAAGTGGGTGCCGCCCTGCAAAGCAGTGCGGCACACCGCGGACCCGGCCAGAACAACGCCAATCCGGTGCCGGAGCGCCTGATGCCGATCGTGCACCAGCAGCTCGACGCGCTGGCAACGAACAACTACGCCTGGCAGGCCACCGTCTGGCCCGGGCAGCAGATCGAACTCGAGATCGAGGAACCCGAGGAGCGCGAAGGCGACGGCAGCGAGGAGCTGGAAGGGGGTTGGAAGACGACACTGCGCCTCACGCTGCCGCGGCTGGGCGGCATCGAAGCCCGGCTGCACCTGACCGGCGCGGGACTGGCCCTGCGCCTCAGCGCCGTCAACGACGCCACGGCCCGCAGGCTCGACGGCGCCGGCCGCGACCTGGCCCGCGCGCTCGAAGCCGCGGACCTGCCGCTGACCGGCCTGCAGGTCGAGGTAGCCGCACCGGCGGAGCCCTCGCCATGAGCGAAATCGACGAGGATCCGCGGGCGGAAGCGGTGGCTCTCGCCTACACCGCCGGCGACGCGGCACCGAAGGTGGTCGCCAAGGGGCGGGGCCTGATCGCGCGCGAGATCATCGACCGGGCGCGTGACGCCGGTGTGTATGTGCACGAGTCGCCGGAACTGCTGGCGCTCCTGATGCAGGTGGACCTGGACGACCGGATTCCGCCCCAGCTATACGTGGCGATCGCCGAACTGCTGGCCTGGCTGTACCGACTCGAACAAGGCGCCGACGAGTCGCCGCCGGTCGCGCGCGACCTGCCTTCGAGCCTGGATCGCCGCCGAAAGCCTTGAGCGGCGCGTCGACGCCGGTCGCCGCGCGCTAACATACTACGGTCTGCAATCGCATCCACGACGGCACTCCCATGGCAGCTAGACGCGACGACAACCGGATCGAACTGCTCGACGCCGACAACTACTCCGAGTACGTGCTGAGGGACCGGCGGGAGGTCGCCGCGGTACTGTCCGGGCTGGTGCAGCAACGCTGCATCGTGGCCGCCCATCCCGACGGCAAACGCGACTTCGTGCTGACATCGCTGCTCAGCGTCGACGCCGCCACGGGGCGTCTGGTCTTCGACGCGGCCAATTCGGAGGACAGCAACCGCAAGCTGCTGGCGGCCGAAACCGTCACCTTCAGCGCGCTGCTGGACAAGATCAAGGTCCAGTTCGCGGCCGGGCCGCTCGAATCCTCGCTCAATGACGGGCATGAGGCGCTCATCTGCCCGGCCCCCGAGAAACTGCTGCGCCTGCAGCGGCGCGAGTACTTCCGCCTCGTCACGCCGGTGGCCCACTCGGTGATCTGCAACATCACGGTATCGACGGACGACGGGCCGAAGACCTTCGAAGCCCGCGTGCTGGACATCTCCGGCGGCGGCATCGGCGTGCTGGTACCACCGCGCGGCATGGCACTCACCACCGACATGGAATTCGACGACTGCTCGCTGGTACTGCCCGAATTCGGCAACGTCGTAGCCAGCCTGAGGATCCGCAGCATCTTCCAGGTCACCAACCGCAACGGCATGACGATGACGCGCGCCGGCTGCCAGTTCATCGACCTGCCGCGCGGCGCGGAAAACACGATCCAGCGCTACATCCTGAAGATGGAGCGGGAGCGCAATGCGCGGGCACGCCGCCTCTAGACAAGCAAAAAGCCCCGCCGGGACGGGGCTTTCGGAGGCACGGCGCAGACGCTACACCGGCATGTTCATGATGTCCTGGTAGGCCGTCACCAGACGGTTGCGCACCTGCACCATCTGCTGGAACGAGAGATTGGCCTTCTGCAGGTTGACCATCACGTCCTGCAGATTGACGTTCGGATCGCCGGCCTCGAAATCCTTCGACATCTGCCGCGCCTCCTGCTGCGCGGCACTGACGTCCTTCAGGGCATTCTGCAGCACTTCACTGAACTGGACGTCCTGCGTCGCGTCGCCGCCCTGCGCGGGCTTGGCAGCGCCGGCCGCCTGCGCGGTCGAGCGCAGTTCGGAAAGCATCTGTTCAATTCCGCGGGTATCCATCATCGATCTCCAGGGCGGGGCCGTCGCTGCAGTCTAGCACAGCAATAGGCATGCCACGGTACGGTCGGCGTCCTGCGAGCCGGCATGCCGCCGGGCAGCTACTCCACCTGGTAGCCCTCCTCCCGGTACTGCTGCAGCTTGTACCGCAAGGTCCGTTCCGAAATCCCGAGCCGGGCGACCGCCTTCTTGCGCGACCAGCCGACCTCGCGCAGCGTGCCGAGGATGTGCTCCCGCTCCAGGTCCTTCATGTTGGCCGGCCGCTCCGCACCGCTCCGGGCTGCAGGAATTGCCGGCCGGGCGGCAATTCCTGCCGCTCCCGCCGGCAGCGGTGCTGCGCCGGCGGCCGGCGCCCAGTGCGGCAGGCACAGGCGCAAGGTCTCCGGCGCAATCAGCTCGCCGCTGGCGAGGATCTGGGCACGCTGCATGGTGTTTTCCAGCTCGCGCACGTTGCCCGGCCACGGGTAGCTGGTCAGCAAGGCCTCCGCCTCCGCCGCCAGGCGTGCCCGCCGCTTCAGCCGCTCGCCGTGCAGCTTGGCGAAATGGCGCGCCAGCGCGACCACGTCGCCGGGCCGCTCGCGCAATGGCGGAATCGCCAGCGGAAAGACGTTGAGGCGGTAGTAGAGGTCTTCGCGGAAACGCCCGGCAGCGGCCTCGCCGGCCATGTCGCGGTTGCTGGTGGCGAGCACGCGGATGTCCAGTGCGATCGGCTTCTTGCCGCCGACGCGTTCGACCTCGCGCTCCTGCAGCACGCGCAACAGCTTGGCCTGCAGGCCCAGCGGCATCTCCGAGATCTCGTCGAGCAGCAGCGTGCCGCCGTCGGCCTGCTCGAACTTGCCCGGCTGGGCCTGGGCCGCGCCGGTGAAAGCGCCCTTCTCGTAGCCGAACAGCGTCGCCTCGAGCAGGTTCTCGGGAATCGCGGCGCAGTTGATGGCGATGAAGGGCTTGGCGGCGCGCGCGGAGTGGGCGTGGATGTAGCGCGCGAAGACCTCCTTGCCGGTGCCGGATTCGCCGCTCAGCAGCACCGTGGCGTCGGTTTCGGCGACCCGGGCGGCCATCGCCAGCACGTTGCGGGTGACCGGATCGGCCGCGATCGTGTCGGTGGTCTCGCCGGGCACGGCTGCATAACGCCGGATGTGTTCGAGCAGGGTCTGCGGCTCGAACGGCTTCATCAGGAAGTCGCAGGCGCCGCCCCGCATCGCCGCGACGGCCTTTTCCACGTCGCCGTAGGCGGTCATCAGCAGCACCGGCAGTTGCGGCAGCCGGGCGCGGATCTCCGCCAGCAACTCGAGACCGTCCATCGGCTCCATGCGCAGGTCGGACAGCACCAGATGGAAGGCCTTCTGCTGCAGCATCTGCAATGCGGCCGGGCCGCCATCCACGCCGACCGGCCGATGCCCGGCCAGTTCCAGCGTCAGGCCGACCGCGTCGCGCAGCGCCGCGTCGTCCTCCACCACCAGTATGTCGAGGTTGTCGCTCATCGGGCTCCATCCACCTGGCCGGCATCGGCGAATGCCGGCAGATTCATCGTGAAGGTCGTGCCGTCGCCCGGACTGGAACTGACCTCGATGTCGCCGCCGTGGGCGCGCGCCACGCTGCGGGCGATGGCCAGTCCCAGGCCGGTGCCTTCGGCCCGGGTCGTGAAGAACGGTTCGAAGATGCGGTCGAGCAGCGCCTCGTCCATGCCGCGACCGGTATCCGACACCGTGAAGCTGATGTCCTCGCCGCAGCGCGCCACGCTGAGCTCGACCGAGCCCTCGGCCGGCGTCGCCTGCACCGCATTTTCGAGCAGATTGGTCAGTGCGCCGGCCAGGGCCTTGCGGTCGCCGGTCAGCTGTGCCTCGGGGCATGCGCAGCGATCGACGAAATTGACTTGGCGTGCACGCGCCACCGGCTCGAGCGTGTGGGTCAGCTCGGCGGCCAGTTCGCAGGCGCCGAACTGCTGGCGCTGCTGGGTGTCGCCGCGGGCGAACAGCAGCATGTCGCGGATCAGCCGTTCGAGCAGCCGCAGCCGCTCGAGCGTGCGACCGACCACCTTGGCCCGCTCGGCCGGCCCCAGTTCGGGCTGCGACAGGTTGCCGACGTAGAGCAGCGCGGCCGCCAGCGGCGTGCGCAGCTGGTGGGCCAGGCCGGCGACCATCTCGCCCATCGCCGCCAGCCGCTCGTTGCGTTCCACCTGCAGCCGCATCCGGTGGGTGTCGCTGATGTCGTGCAGCAGCACGATCTGGCCCTCGCCCGACTCCAGCGGCGTGCGCGACACGGCCAGCCGGTGCGCGGCCTCGGTAGCTTCGAAGCGCCATTCGCCCGGCGTCTCGGTGGGCGACAGCCGCTCCTCGACCGAGGTCCAGGCAGCGCCGTCGAGCGCTTCGCCGAGCAGCCGGCCGGCGGCACGATTCGCCTGCACCACCCGGCTGTCGCGATCCAGTACCAGCACGCCGGCCGGCAAGGCCTCCATCAACACCGACAGCCTCTCGGTCAATTGGCTGACCTGGCCCTGCAGCGCGCCGTAGGCGGACGACAATTCCTCCGAGGCGCGGCTGAACGCGGCGAAGGCCTCCGCCAGCTCGGCCGCGCTCATCTGAGGCAGCGCCGGCGCGTCACGGGTGCCTGGCAGGGTCTGGGGTTCGGGCGGCATGTCGGACTTTTCCATCGCAGTAGCGCCACTCTAGCGATGCCGGCGAGCCGAGCGAGCGGCAAATAGGCGGCAAAAACTGCCGCTTATTCTGTGACCGATGTTGACCGGCAGGCAACAGAATGCGCCCATCCGAAATAGCGTTGTCTTCAGGAACCGCGACATGGCCACCGCCGACACAGCGATCGCTTCGCCGCCCCCGCCCACGGGCCCGGGCCAGCTCATGCAGAACATCGGCAATCTGACACAGCGTCAGAAACTGTCGGCCGCGGCCGCCGTGGCAGCGGCGATCGCGCTGCTGATCGGTGTCTGGATCTGGAGCCAGGAGCCCGACTACGCGGTGCTGTTCTCGAATCTCGAGGAACGCGACGGCGGCGCCATCGTCACCGCGCTGCAGCAGCAGAACGTTCCCTACCGGTTTTCGCCGGGCGGTGCGGCGATCCTGGTGCCCGAGTCGATGGTGCACGACGTGCGCCTGAAGCTGGCGGCCGAGGGCCTGCCGCGCGGCGGCCTGGTGGGCTTCGAGCTGATGGAGGGGCAGAAGCTGGGCGTGTCCCAGTTCCACGAGCAGGTGAATTTCCAGCGCGCGCTCGAAGGCGAACTGTCGCGCACGATCCAGTCGCTGGCTTCGATCGGGCGCGCGCGAGTCCATCTGGCGATTCCGAAGCAGACCGCCTTCCTGCGCAACCAGCAGCTGCCGACCGCCTCGGTCCTGGTCAACCTGTTGCCGGGACGCCGGCTGAACGATGCCCAGGTGGCCGGCATCGTGCACCTGGTGGCCTCCTCGGTACCGCAGCTGGCGACCGACCAGGTCAGCGTGGTGGACCAGAACGGGCGCCTGCTGACCCGCTCTCCGGAGCGCGACAGCGGGCTCGATCCAAACCAGTTGAAATACGTCGAGGAACTGGAACGCAGCTACATCGAGCGCATCCAGACGATCCTGACGCCGATCGTCGGCGCCGGCAACTTCCGCGCCCAGGTCACCGCCGACGTGGATTTCAATCGCAGCGAGCAGACCGCCGAGACCTTCAAGCCGAATCCCTCCCCGGACCAGGCGATCCGCAGCCAGCAGACCGCCGAGACGCGAAGCGGCAGCCTCGGCGC
>JBNLET010000196.1:0-11013 GCA_050305135.1 Rhodocyclaceae bacterium
CACCGGCAACTGGGGACGCAAGGGCGGCGGCTATTTCAACGTCGCCGCCGAACCCGACTGGCAGCCGGTACCGGTGCCGCCGTCGCGCTGCGCGCCGGTCGAGCGCCCGGCGATCGGGCGCAGCCCGGTGGCCTGGCTGGAAGGCATGCTCGACGGCCGGCCGTACCCGCTGCGCGCCCTGATCAGCGGCAACAATCCGGCAGCGCAGTGGCCCGATCGCGGGCGCGTGCACGAAGCGCTGGCAGGACTGGACCTGCTGGTGCACATCGATCTGTTCCGCAACGACACCTCGCTGCTCGCCGACTACGTGCTGCCGGCCGCGACGGGCATCGAGAAGGGCGGCATCGGCCGCCTGGCGGAGGACCGCCGCATCGTCTGGAACGACCGCATCGTCGAGCCGCCCGGCGAGGCCCGCTCGGACCACTGGATATGGATCGAACTGGGCAAGCGCCTGGGCTACGACGACGTGCTGAAGGAGGCCTACAAGGACCCCGCGGTCTTCTGGGACGAGGTCTTTCGCGTCGCCACCCCCGGTCTCAGCGGCATTACGATGGCCCGCCTGAAAGCGGCGCCGCACCGCAGCGTCAGGGCGCCGCTCGCGTGGGAGACGGACCCCGAGAGCGGGACGCTCTATCTCGAGGGCAGTACGGCCTTCGGCTGTGCCGCAGGCCAGCGCTTCCCGACCGCATCGGGCAAGCTCGAATTCTGGACCCCGGCGCTCGAGCGCAAATTCCGCCAGATGGGGCTCTCTGCGCTGCCCCGCTTCTATTCCGAGGCGGAGCAACTGGTGGATCTGCCTCATCTCGAGGCGGCCGGCGGCGTGCGCTCGCCCTTCTTCCATCTCGACGCGATCCTCGGGGCCGCCACCATCGCCGAAGCCTCGCCCGAATCGCCGGGCGCCCGGCTGCGCGCCGCCGGCTACGCAACGCTGCTGGTGACCGGCCGCCCGACCGCGTCTCACTTCCATTCCTGGACCCATTACTTCTGGCAGGCGCAGGAGATGTGGCCGGAACTCTATTGCCAGATCCATCCCGCCAGGGCGGCGCGGCTCGGCCTCGCCGACGGCGACGGGCTGTGCATCGAGACCCCGCGGGGGCGGATCGAGGCGCGGGCGTGGATCACGCCCGGCATTCGCCCGGACGTTGTCTACGTGCCCTTCGGCTGGGACCGCACGCAGCCCTTCCATCCCGGCGATCCGGTAAACCAGTTGACCGGGGGGGCACTCGACCCGGTGTCGCAGCAGAGCAATTTGAAGACCCATCTGTGCCGGATCACGCGTCCCGGGTATCGAGCCCGCGCGCGCACCGGCCATTCACGCCAGCCTTACGAGGAGGATCAGCGACCGTGAAAAAGCATGTGATCGATTTCAAGGCGCCCGTCGCCATGTCGCGCAGACGCCTGGCCGATCTGCCGGGGCGGGTGGTCGAGGGCGACCCGCGGCACGAGACGGCCGAGCGCTTCCAGGGCGCGGCGGGCGACTTCGTGGCGGGGAGCTGGACCAGCACGCCCGGCCGCTGGCACGCGTTCTCGGATCGCGACGAATTCTGCTACATCGTCTCCGGCCACGTGCGCCTGATCGCCGAGGACGGCACCGTGCAGTCGTTTCGCAGCGGCGATGCATTCCTGATTCCGAACGGCTTCAGGGGCGACTGGGAGGTCGTCGAGACCACCACCAAGCACTACGTGATCCGCGACTACGCGGCCAACCCGGGGAGATGAGCATGGCCAGGAAGAAGATGGTGGTGCAGTTCGGCATGGGCACCTCGATCCGCAGCAAGGACTACACGCAGGCCGCCGCGCGCGCGGTGCGCGACGCGCTGTGGCACAACTCGCTGACCGTCGCCGAGGCCTTCGGCTTTCCGAAGGAGGCGATGATCATCGAGGTCGAGGTGGCGGTGCCGCGCCCCGAGTTGGTCGACCCCGCGGCGGTGCTGGCGGTCTTTCCCTACGGCCGGCCGACGGTTCGGGTGGTGAAGGGCGGCCTGGACGTTCCGAAACCGCATCGCGAGGGCCTGACCGTGATCGCCCACGCGGCCGTGAGCGTGTCCTTCGACATGGAGCCCGCCCATGTCTGAATTCCGCGTCATTCTCGAGTGCGGCAGCGGCAACGACCTCTACGGCCAGGACTACAGCAAGGCCGCCTGCCGGGCGGTGCAGGATGCGCTGCACCACTCCTCGATCCTGCTTTTCAAGTCGCTCGGCATCGACCACCGCAGGATGCGCGTGCAGGTGACGATCGGCGTGCAGCAGCCCGACAAGGTCGACACCGCGGTGGTGGCGGCCGAATTGCCGCGCGGCCATGCCGAGGTCGAGGCGGTGTTCGGCGGCATGGACGTGCACGACGCCGAGCTCGGCATCACCCACGTCGTGGCCACCGCCGCGATCGAGGCCTACGTGCCGATCGATGCCGCCGAGTGGCGATCGAGCGCAGCGCCGTGAGCGGGTCCCGCCGGCCCCGCCGCCCGGCACGAAGCGGGGCGCGGCGCGCCGGCCTTCGGGCGGATGCTGCTTGTCATTTCGGGCCGGCCGTCTACCACTAGGTGGACCAACTCCGGCGTATGCGCAATGTGTATGCCGACGGTGATCCGGCCGTGGCTGGGAGGGGTCCGTTCGCTCGGTCCATAGAGCGTATGCGGACGCGTCTCGATGGAGTGGCGGCGCCCGCCGGGGTGGCACAGGAGGGCTGGCGATGTCACACCGCACCGGAACCTTGCAGGACGTCTCCCCCGTGATCCAGATCGGTCCCGATACGGGCGATCCGGCCAGCAGCGGAAACACCTGGGCGCACGATTTCGCGCACACCCCGGCGCCCACGGGAAGCAAGTTCCTGATCCTTCATTTCCAGAACGTGGATCTGCCGCCGGGCAATCGGTTGGAAGTGGACCTGGGCTACGGCACCGACGAGTTCACCGCGGCCGACGGGGCGCAGTTCTGGACGCGCCCGATCAACATCTACGCGCTTGCCGGCGGGCTGGTGCCGATCCGCTACATCGCCGACGGCGCCGCCAGCGGCAGCGTCGAACTGGATCGCTACGGTCGCGGCGAGCGCTTGTCCGGCGAGCAGGATCCCACCTCGCTGTCCAACTGCGACCCGTTCCAGGAGCAGCCGGTCTACCAGGAGCCCATCTACGATCCCTTCTGGTACTGCGACGAGCCGCCGAACTGGGAGAACGTGGCCTGCGTGGCACCGCCCGACGTGCGCGCACTGGTCGCCCGCAGCGTCGGCATGATCGTCACCGTGCACGAGGCCGACGGCATCGTGTCGAGCTGTTCGGTGACGCTGGTCGATGACGACAAGGTCATCCTGGCCGGACATTGTGTGAACAACGAGACGGAGGCGCTCACCAGCTCGGTGAGCTTCGACTACCAGACCAGTTGCGCGGGCAACCGGCCGGCCGGCTACGACGCGCGCTTCTACAAGGTGGTCGAACTGCTCGAGCGGCGCTGGACGAGCGAGCACGACTATGCCTTGCTGCGCCTGCGCGAATCGCCCGAGGGCGTCACTCCGGTACAGATGCGCCACGACGTGCCGAGTCCGGGCGAGCAGGTGTTCGGCATCCACCATCCCAACGGCGCGGTCAAGAAGCTGTCGATACCCCATCCCGGTTTCTCGACGGTGAGCTTCTCCTCGGCGCACCAGATCCGGGTTCCGGAGGAGTTCGACATCTCCGGCGGCAGTTCCGGATCCGGCCTGTTCGATGTCGCGGGGCGCATCTGCGGCGTGCTGTCGAACGGCAATCCCTGCGGACATCCGCCGGCTCCGACCGTCGACGTGACCTACTATCCGACCGCCGCCTTCTTCCTCGACACGGCGCCGGCGCCGCCCGCGCCGATCACGCGCGAGGTGATGATCGTCTTCGACCGCTCGGGCAGCATGTCGCAGGACGACGGCGCCGGGCGCAGCAAGATCGCCGCAGCCCGCGACGCGGCCTCGCTGTTCGTGCAACTGGCACGTTCCTCGGTCGGGAACATGCTGGGGCTGGTGTCGTTCAGCTCGACCGCGAGTTCGCCGGCGGACTTCGGCCTGGTCGGCGTGACGAGCGGCAACAAGAACACCTTGATCGGTGCCGCACCCTACGCCGGCGGGATCGTCGGCGGCCTGTCGCCAGGCGGGCACACCAGCATCGGCGCCGGCCTCGCGGCGGCCCGCGCCGAGCTGATGGGTTCCGGCGTCAGTCCCCAGGCGATCCTGCTGATGACCGACGGGCGGCAGAATCGGGAGCCGACGATCGAGGCGGTGGAAGACAGCCTCGGCGACATCGCGCTTCATGCCATCGGCTTCGGCACCGAATCGAACCTCGAGGGGCCGCTGCTGACCGAGCTGGCGGCCGCCCACAGCGGCCTGTACATGCGCGCCGGCAACGGCCTGGCGCTGGAGAAGTTCTTCACCGAGGCCTTCGGCAACATCTTCGAGGCCGGCGTGCTGTTCGATCCGGAGCGGATGTTGCCCGCGAACGAGGGCGGTCGCCCGCTCGAGTTTCCGGTCTGCGGCGAGACGCTGCTGACGGTGGTGGCCGGCTGGGACCGCTCCGACACGCAGCTGCTTGTCGAGCTCACGACGCCGGCCGGCGCCGTCGTCACTGCCGCAACGGAGGGGGTCGAAGCGGCGACCGGCCGTAGCTGGACCTTCCTGCGCGTCGCCTTGCCGCACGCGGGCGAGCGCGATGGTCTATGGCAGGCCCGCGTGCTGCGGCCGACCGGCAGCAGCACGATTCCTCAGCGGACGCCGGAGCTGCGCTACTTCCTCGACGTCATACCCACCGGCGGGCCGCGGCTCCTGCTCGCCGAGGCGCCACCGCGCCGCCGCCGCTACTACACCGGCGATCGCTTCGAACCACGGGTGATGCTGCGCTACGACGATGGCAGCTGGCCCCACCACGCCCAGGTTCGGCTCACCGTTTCGCGGCCGTCGCGCGGGACGGGAGACATCCTGACCGAGGCCGGGCTCGGCCACCATGGGCCCGCCGGCGACGATGCGGCAAGCCCCCGCCTGGCGGCGCTGCAGGCGCTCGAGGCGGCGGACGGAGCGCTGGTCGGCTATGTCGATACCACCTTGAGCCTGGGGGATACGCCGGCCGACACGGGCGAGTTCGAGCGTGGCGGGATGTTCGCCGGCACGCTGGCCGATGCGCTCGAAGTCGAAGGGAACTACACCATGCACGCGGTCGCGACCTACGGCCAGGAGTGCCAGGGCAGGCGCGAGCTGCGCTGGAGCTTGTGCGTGACGATCGGCATCGACGCCGGCCGCACTACGGTGTCGAGCGCACCCGCCGGCATCGATGCGGACGGGCGGGATTGCCTGCGGCTGCGCGTCACGCCACGCGACCGCTACGGACATCACCTCGGTCCCGGGCGCGCGGATGGCTTCTCGTTCCGGCCGCAGCCGGGGACCACGATCGAGCCGGGCGTGGTGGATCATGGCGACGGATCGTACGGCGTGGTGGTGTGCTGGGATCCGGACGCGGGGCCGCCGCCGCGCATCGGGCTCGCTCAGCCCGGCCGCCCGGACGTGGTGGTGCCCGTGCCGGGCGCGCCGTCCTACGTCTATAGCGTGCGCTTCGCGTGCGGCGGGCAGGACCGCGGCTGCTGCGCGTGCGCCCCGCTCAGACCGGGCCGGTACGCCACCGAGATCAGTGTTCACAATCCCCACGACCGCGAGGTCAGCATCCGCAAGCGCTTCATCCCGCTGGCACTCGCCGGCAGCGTGCTCGGACGCGAGCCGCACACGGCAGTCGCCAGCGCGCGCGATATCGTGCGCTTGCCGCCCCACGGCGCGACCCTCGACGATTGCTGCCGCATTCTCGAACGCGTGCTTGGCGCCCGGCCGCAGGGGGCGGTACCGCTCACGAGCGGCGTGATCGAGATCGTCAGCCCGGTCGAACTGAGCGTATCGGCGCTGCATACGGTGAGCGGCGAGGACGGGGGCACACCGTCGGTCTGTTGCGAACGCGTGCCCCCCGTTCTGCGCCCGAGGTGAGCTGCGGGGCGGAGCGTCGGCTCGCGATCCGCCCCGCACGAGCGTGAATTCCGCGCGCCGGGCCGGCGCGCGGGGTTGCCCTCGGCCGAGCTATCGCAGGTCGAAGCGGTCCAGGTTCATCACCTTGTCCCAGGCGGCGACGAAGTCGTGCACGAACTTCTGCTGCGCATCGTCCTGCGCATAGACCTCGGCCAGCGCCCGCAACTGGGCGTTCGAACCGAAGACCAGGTCCACCCGGCTGGCGGTCCACCGGAGCTCGCCGCTGTCGCGCTCCCGGCCCTCGAAGACGTCGGCGTCGTCGCGGCTGGGCTGCCACACGGTGTCGATGTCGAGCAGATGGACGAAGAAGTCGTTGCCGAGCGTGCCGGGCCGCCGCGTGAACACGCCGTGGCGCGAGCCGTCCGCGTTGGCGCCCAGCACGCGCAGGCCGCCGACCAGGACCGTCATCTCCGGTGCGCTCAGCGTCAGCAGCTGGGCCTTGTCCACCAGCATTTCCTCGGCGCGGACCGCATAGGCTTGCTGCCGGTAGTTGCGGAAGCCGTCGGCCTGCGGTTCGAGCGGAGCGAAGGATTCGACGTCGGTCTGGTCCTGCAAGGCATCGCTGCGGCCCGGCGCGAACGGCACTTCGATCGCGTGGCCGGCGGCCCTGGCGGCCGCCTCGACCGCCGCGCAGCCGGCCAGCACGATCAGGTCGGCCATCGAGACCCGCTTGCCGTCGGTTTGCGCCCCGTTGAACGCCTCCCGGATGCGCTCCAGCGCGACCAGCACGCTGGCCAGTTGGGCGGGCCGGTTCACCTCCCAGTCCTTCTGCGGCGCCAGCCGGATGCGCGCGCCGTTGGCGCCGCCACGCTTGTCCGAGCCGCGGAAGGTCGAGGCCGAGGCCCAGGCGGTGGATACCAGTTCGCCGATCGTCAGGCCGGACGCCAGCACGCTGGCCTTCAGCGTGGCGATGTCGGCGGCGTCGACGAGCGGGTGCTCGACCGGCGGGATCGGGTCCTGCCAGACCAGGTCTTCGGCCGGTACCTCGGGGCCCAGGTAGAGGCACTTCGGCCCCATGTCGCGGTGGGTCAGCTTGAACCAGGCGCGCGCGAAGGCGTCGGCGAAGGCCTGCGGATCCTGGTGGAAGCGGCGCGCGATCGGCTCGTAGATCGGGTCGAAGCGCAGGCTCAGGTCGGCCGTGGTCATCATCGGCGGGTGCGTCTTCGACGGGTCGTGGGCGTCGGGGATCATGTGCTCGGGCCTGACGTCCTGCGCCACCCACTGCTGCGCCCCGGCCGGGCTCTTGACGAGCGCCCACTCGTAGCCGAAAAGCATGTCGAAGTAGCCGTTGTCCCACTTGGTCGGGTTCGGCTTCCAGGCGCCCTCGATGCCGCTGGTGGTGGTGTCGCCGCCCTTGCCGGAGCCGAAGCGGTTGATCCAGCCCAGGCCCTGCGCCTCGAGCGGCGCGCCCTCCGGTTCGGCGCCGACCAGCGCCGGATCGCCTGCGCCGTGGGCCTTGCCGAAGGTGTGGCCGCCGGCCACCAGCGCCACCGTCTCCTCGTCGTTCATCGCCATGCGGGCAAAGGTCTCGCGCACGTCGCGCCCCGAGGCCACCGGGTCGGGCTTGCCGTTCGGGCCTTCCGGGTTGACGTAGATCAGGCCCATCTGCACCGCCGCCAGCGGCGCCTCCAGTTCGCGCTCGCCGCTGTAGCGCGCGTCGCCCAGCCAGCTGTCCTCCCTGCCCCAGTAGATGTCCTCTTCCGGCTGCCAGACGTCCGCCCGGCCACCGCCGAAACCGAAGGTCTCGAAGCCCATCGATTCGAGCGCGCAGTTGCCGGCCAGGATCATCAGGTCGGCCCAGGACAGCTTGTTGCCGTACTTCCGCTTGATCGGCCAGAGCAGGCGGCGCGCCTTGTCCAGGTTGCCGTTGTCGGGCCAGCTATTGACCGGCGCGAAGCGCTGGTTGCCGGTACCGCCGCCACCGCGACCGTCGGCGGTGCGATAGGTGCCGGCACTGTGCCAGGCCATGCGGATGAAGAGGCCGCCATAGTGGCCCCAGTCGGCCGGCCACCAGTCCTGCGAGTCGGTCATCAGCGCGTACAGGTCCTGCTTCACGGCGGCCAGGTCGAGCTTGGCGAATTCCTTCGCGTAGTCGAAGCCGGCGTCCATCGGGTTCGAGGACGGCGCGTGCTGGTGCAGGACGGCGAGGTTCAACTGGTTCGGCCACCAGTCACGGTTCGAGCGGGCTCCGGCCCTGGCCTGGGCACCATGCATGGCGGCAAACGGGCACTTGCTTTCGGCATTCATGCGTTTCTTCTCCAGTGGTTTTCGAGCTTGATTCGTTCCCCTGTGTCGAGACTAGCCAGCCGACGATCAACTTTCCATTTGATTGATTTCATCTTTGCGATTGTTTTTTTCTATGGGCGGGCCCGATTGCCTGCGGCTCAGCCGTGCGGGATCCCGCTCGAGTCCGCCCGTCGGCGCGCGGCCGGCGGCGCTGCTAAGCTTTGGTGTGCTCCCCGACCGTCCGCCGAGGGGCACCGGTGGGGCCGCTACGTTCCGCCGGGTGCCGTCGGCAAGGAGGCTTGCGGTGAAGACCGTTGATGGCTGCGCGCTGATCGACAAGCTCGGTATGGACTGCCTGCGCCAGGTGTCGGTGTTCGGTGCCTTGTCCGAGGACGGCATCGCGTTCCTGATGACGCGGGGCCGCGTCTTGCAGCTCGATGCCGGCGAAGTCCTGTACCAGCCCGGCGACCGGGGCGACTGTTTCTACGTGGTGCTGCAGGGGGTGCTGTCGTTCCACCAGTTGCACGAAGGCCGGCTTGCCCACGTGCGCGATGTGGAGATGGGCGAGGAGGTGGGCTTCTGCGCGATGATCGCGCTGCACGACCGGGTCGGCCGGCCGGTGGCCGCCGGGCCCTGCCTGGTGCTGGAGGTGACCAGCGCCCAGTTCTACGATCTGCACGAAGAACGGCCGACCGATTTCGGCCTGCTGCTGCTCAACCTGGCGCGCGGCATGGCGCGCACGCTGCGCGACGTGAGCGACCACGTCGCCGAGCAGGCGCTGCGGCGGCGCCGGGCGGCGGGCTGACGAGCGCCGGCGCGCGGCTCGAAAAGCGGACCGCCCCGATCGCGGGTGGGCGGTCGGGGCGGCGGTGGCGGCCGAAACGAAGACGCGCGCTCAGCCCGGCTGGGGAATCAGTGCCAGCGACAGCCAGGGCACGAAGGCGATGGTCAGCCAGGCGATCATCAGCCCGCTCATGTACATCACCGCGAAGCGCACCAGCTTGGAGTAGGGAATGCCGGTGACGCCACTGGCGACGAACAGGTTCAGGCCGAAGGGCGGCGTGATGAAGCCGATCGCCGCGCCGACCAGGAAGATCACCGAGAAATGCACCGGATCGACGCCGGTCGCGACCGCGATCGGTGCCAGAATCGGCGCGAAAATCACCGTCACCGGCAAGCTTTCCAGGATGCAGCCGGCCGCCATCACGAGCGCCATGCATACCAGCAGGACGGTGGTCTCGCCACTACCGAACCAGGCGATGAAACCCTGCACGGTCTCGGCCGCCCCGAGCAGCCCGAACACCTGCTGCATGACGATCGAGATCGCGATCATCGGTGCCAGCATGCCGGTGAGCTGGCCCGAGCGCAGCAGGATGTCGGGCAGTGCACGCCACTTGATTTCGCGTGTGATCAGCAGGCCGGCGAGCAGGCAGAAGCCCACCGTGATCGCCGCCGCCTCGGTGGGCGAGAAGAGGCCCGAGTAGATGCCGTAGATGACGATGAAGATCGCGAAGAAGCCCAGGTAGGCGGAGCGGGCCGAGCGGAGCACCCGGCCCATGTCGAGCGGCGTGACCGAGCCCCAGCCGTGCTTGCGGCACATCCACCAGCACACCAGCTGCATTGCCACCAGCATCAGCGCACCGGGCATGACGCCCGCGACGAACAGGTCGGAGATCGACAGGTTCATCAGAAAGCCGTAGACGATGAAGATGATCGAAGGCGGAATGATGATGCCGACCGTCCCACCGGCTGCGGCCGTCGCAGCGGCGAAGCGGCTGTCGTAGCCGTCCTTCTCGAGCAGCGGATGCATGATGCCGCCGATCGTCGCGGTGGTCGCCGAGTTGGAGCCCGAAATCGCCGCGAACAGGCCGCAGGAGCCGATCGTCGCCAGCCCGAGGCCGCCGCGCATCCAGCTCAGGCAGGCATGGGCGAAGTTCGCGAGCCGGGTCGCGATGCCGGCCGCCGCGATCAGGTCGCCGGTCAGGATGAATAGCGGCAGCGACAGCAGGCCGAAGAAATTGAGGCCTTCGAACAGCGTGACGCCGATGTTGGCCAGCGTGAAGTCGATCACCAGCGATACGCCGACCACCCACAAGCCGATGACCAGGAAGATCGGTACGCCGAGCAGGAAGAGCGCGACGACGCCGAGCGAGACGAGCGTGATGAGAGTCGAATTGTCCATGGTCGTACCTCAGTCCCCACCAATCGACTGGATGTCGACGAGGAACGGTTCCTTGTTGCGAAAGCGGACGATGTCGTCCCACAGGTTCTGCAGCGCGCGGAACATCAGCAGGCCCCAGCCCAGCGGCGTGGCGAGGTAGAACCACCACTGCATCACGTTGTCGGTGCCCTGCACGATCGCGAAGTTGTCGTAGGCGAGCTGGGTCTGCTCGATCGTATAGACGGCGACGATCGAGCCGAAGGCGATCCACAGCGCCGTGTCCAGCCACAGGCAGACGAACTGCGCGCCATAGGGCATGCGCAGGCGAAAATCGTTGAAAACCAGGTGAGTGCGCTGCCTGACGTTGTACGCGCAGCCGATCCAGGTGACCCACAGAAACAGGTAGATCGGGATCGACGAACTCCAGGGGATCTGGGTGCTGAAAGCGAAGCGCTCGAACACCGCGTAGACGATGATCAGCGCCATGCTCGAATAGGCGAATAGGATCAGGGTTCGTTCGGCGTGCTGGTCAAGCCAGCGCAGAATGCTCATCAGTGGCTTCATTAGGCGTCTCCGGCCGGGGTTCGGAGCGGCGACCGCCTTGGCGGTC
>JBNLET010000197.1:0-19935 GCA_050305135.1 Rhodocyclaceae bacterium
TCAAGTCAGGGGCACCGGAGTCGTTAAATTCGCACTTGTTGCGAATCCGTCTTTGTCGACCCCCTGCATGGACATCTTTCCGATCCGGCGCCCCCCGGACGTCACCCCCGAGACGCTCGTACCCGATCTTTCCGACGGTGCCGAGGCAGGCCTCTACCTGGCGCTGTTCGAGCTGGTCGAGGAAGGCCTGATCATCACCAGCGACGAAACCATCCTGGAGGTGAACAGCGCCGCCTGCCACCTGCTCGAACGCAGCTATCCGGATCTGGTCGGCCAGCCGCTGGCCGAGCTGTTTCCGACCGAGGCGGCCTTCCTGGCCGCGCGCGGCGCGCTGTTCGTCGAAGGCGCTTCGCGCGGCAGCCTGCTGCTGCGCATGCCGGGCGGCGAGCGGCGCCATCTGCGCTGCCTGTCGGCGGCACGGGTGCGGCCCGGCGTGCACGCCCTGGTGCTGAGTCCCGATACTGCCGGCCTGACCGAACCGACGCCGCCCAGGCCGATCGGCGACAAGGTCTGGCCACGGCTGGCGGCCGCGGTCAGGCAGCCGGTGCTGGTGGTGGATGCGGGCGGCCGCATCCGCGCCGCCAATGCCACCGCCCAGGCCCGTCTCGGCAGTGGCGACACGACGCTGCTGGGGCGCATGATCGGCGAGCTCGAACTCGACCCGGCCGGCCTGCGCCGGCTGCCCGGGCCGCAAGTCGGCTGGGAAGTCGTCATCGTGGCGCGCGACGTCGGCGGCGCAGCGGTGCTGAGCCACCCGGCCGACGGCCGCCACCGGCGCGCGTTCGAAGCGCTGCCGATGCCGGCCCTGCTGTGCGCGGCGGACACGCTGCGGGTGCTCGACGCCAACCGCGCCGCACTGGACGCCTATGGACGGACCCGCGGGCAATTGATCGGCAACCGGCTCGACACGCTGCGGCAGGAAGGAGAAGGATGCGAGGGCCGCCAGCGCCACCTGCGCGCCGACGGCTCGAGCTTCCCCGTGGACCTCTTCGCCGAGCGCATCGAGACGCCCGCCGGCGGCATCGAGCTGCTGCTGGTGCACCAGCCGATCGAGGAGCCGACCCCGGTACAGCAGTTCGGCGGCGAATTGTTTGCGCTGACCGCCGACGGCGTGCTGATCGTGGACCAGGCGCTGCGCATCCTGGCCGTCAATCCCGCGCTGTGCGCGCTCGCCGGCAGCGACAAGCAGGGCCTGCTGGGCGCGCCGGCGGCCAAGCTGCTGGCCGACGGCACGGAGGATCCGTTCGAGGGCTTCGCGAAAGGCTCCGCCCGCAGCTTCCAGGGCGAAGTCGCCGTGCGCAACGAGGCCGGAAAGGTCTTTCCGGCCGTGCTGCAGATCGCCCGCGTCGGCAGGGGGGCGGAGCAGATCCCGCACTATCTGGCGACGCTGCGCGACCTCGGCGAGCGCGAAGCGCTCCGCGCCGAGGCCCGCGCGGCGGATGCCGTCGATCAGCTGACCGGCCTGCCCGACCGCGGGGGACTGGCCGGGCCGTTCATGGATCTGGCCAGCCGCGCCCGCCACGCGCGGCGCAAGCTGGTGCTGATCGTCGTCGACGTGGACGGTTTTCATCGCATCAACGCCCAGCTCGGCGAGGAACAGGCCGATCGGCTGCTGGCCCGGATCGGCGAACGGCTGGTGATGAACGCGCCGGAGGAGTCGGCAGTCGCGCGCATCGGCCCGGACAGCTTCGTGATCCTGGCCGGAGGCCATAGCGAAGCCTGCCAGGCGCGGGAACTCGCCGAAGACCTGCTGGACGTCATCGGCGCCCCGCTGCAGGCAGGCGCGCTGACGCTGAGCGTCGCGGCCAGCGCCGGGGTCGCGATCGGTCCCGAGCACGGCGAGGATCTGGCCGGCCTGCTGAGTGCTGCCGAGGAATCGCTGCACCTGGCCCGCAGCAGCGGCCGGCCGGTGCACGTCTTCGACGCCGCCGAACGCGTCGATTCGCTGGCCCGCGTCAGCCTGGACGCCGCCATCCGCCGGGCGCCGGACCGCGGCGAGCTGACGCTGCACTGGCAGCCCCGCTACAGCCTGGCCGAGGCCCGGCTGGTCGGCGCAGAAGCGCTGCTGCGCTGGCAGCATCCGCAACTCGGCATGCTGGACGCCGAGCAGTTCGTGCCGGCGGCGATCCGCTCCGGCAGCATCGATGCGCTCGGCCGCTGGGCGCTGGCGCGGGCCTGCGAGCAGGCCGCCGCCTGGCACGACGCCTACAACTGCGAGCTGGTGGTGTCGATCAACGTCTCGGCGCGGGAACTGTCGCGGCCGGAGTTCGCCGACGAATTGCGCGGCTGGATCGGACAGTACGCGCTCCGGGCCGAGTTGCTGGAACTGGAACTCGGCCACTGCGGCGAGCTGCCCCGGAACGGCACCGCGATGAGCAACCTGTATGTGCTGCAGGAGACCGGCGTGCGGTTGCGGATGGACCGCTTCGGCGCCGACGGGGCGCCGCTGTCGGCGCTGCGCCACCTGCCGCTGAGCGGCCTGAAGATCGACCCGCAGTTCGTGCGCGACCTGATCCTGTGCGACGAGGGCCAGGTGCTGATCGAAGGCATCATGCACACCGCCCGCGGCCTCGGCCTGGACGTGGTGGCGGCCGGCGTCGAACATGCCGAACAGCGCGATCTGCTGGCCAAACTCGGCTGCAGCGCCAGCCAGGGACGGCTGCAAGGCGCGCCGATCAGCTCGGAAGCCTTCGGCAGGCTGCTGGCGCGGGCCTTCCGCCGCGGCGGCTGAAAGCGACGAAGGCCACCCCTCGGTGGCCTTCGCGAACGGTGTGCGGCGTCGTTCAGCCGTCCATGCTCTTGACGTGCTGGATCACCTCGGCCACGACCTCCTGCGCACTGCCGTACAGCATGTGGCAGTTGTCCTTGTAGAACAGCGCATTCTCGACCCCGGAATAGCCGGTGCCCTGGCCGCGCTTGACGACGATCACGTCGCGCGCCTGGTCGACGTTCAGGATCGGCATGCCGTAGATCGGGCTCGACTTGTCGGTGCGCGCCACCGGGTTGACGACGTCGTTGGCGCCGATCACCAGCGCCACGTCGGCCTGGGCGAAGTCGGCGTTGATCTCCTCCAGGTCGAAGATCTTGTCGTAGGGCACGCCGGCCTCGGCCAGCAGCACGTTCATGTGGCCCGGCATGCGGCCGGCCACCGGGTGGATCGCGAACGCCACCTCGACGCCGGCCTCCTCCAGCAGCTGACTCATCTCCCACACCTTGTGCTGGGCGCCGGCCACCGCCATGCCGTAGCCCGGCACGACGATCACCTTGGCCGCGTAGCGCATCGTTGCTGCCGCATCGAGCGCGCTGGTCTCCTGCATGCGGCCCTCGATGGCTTCACCCGCTTCGGCCGCCTCGCCGGTCAGCGGCTTGAACAGCACGTTCCGCAACTGGCGGTTCATGGCCTTGGCCATCAGGTGGGTCAGCAAGGTACCTGAGGCACCGACAACGATGCCGGCCACGATCAGCGCCGGGATGCCCAGCACGTAGCCTTCGAAACCCACCGCCAGGCCGGTGAAGGCGTTCAGCAGCGAGATTACGACCGGCATGTCGGCACCGCCGATCGGCGTCGTCAGCACCACGCCGAGCGCCAGCGAGGCGAGGAAGAACAACAGGATCGCGATCGCCCAGGCATCGCCGTCGATAACGATGCCGAGCCCCAGCCAGCCGACCACGATCGCCAGCACGATGTTCAGCGTCTGCTGGTTCGGGAAGCGGTAGGCCCGCTTCATCTTGCCGGCCAGCTTCGCCCAGGCCACGCAGGAGCCGGAGAACGCCACCGAGCCGATCAGCGAACCGAGCACCGCCATCGCGGTGACGGCCGTGCCGTGCACCTCGCCGCGGGCGAACTCGACCGCCGCGATGGCGGCCGCGGCGCCACCGCCCATGCCGTTGTAGATCGCCACCATCTGCGGCATCTCGGTCATCGCCACCTTCTTGCCGGAGCGCCAGGCGAGGACGCCGCCGAGCAGGACGCCGAGCAGGATCAGCCAGCGGTTGTGCATGCCGGGCCAGAAGAACGTGACCACCACCGCCGCCGCCATCGCGTAGCCGGCCCAGACGATGCCCTTGCGGGCCGTGGCCGGCGAGGCCATGGCCTTGAGGCCGAGGATGAACGCCACTGCCACCGCCAGGTAGGCGGCGTTGATGAACCAGTGCCCCGTCATCACGCGCCTCCCTTGCGGTTGCCGGATTTGAACATGCCCAGCATGCGCTCGGTCACCACGTAGCCACCGGCGGCGTTGGCCGCGCCGAGCACCACCGCGACGAAGCCGAGCAGCATCTCGAAGCCGGTGTCGGCGTGGCCGAGCGCCACCATGCCGCCGACCAGCACGACGCCGTGGATGAAGTTCGAACCCGACATCAGCGGCGTGTGCAGGATCACCGGCACGCGCGAAATGACTTCGTAGCCGGTGAACGCGGCCAGCATGAATACGTACAGATAGACGATGCCTTCCATGGTGCTGTCTCCGGTCAAAGGCCGAGCGCCTGCCTGACCCCGGCGTGGCGGATCTCGCCGTCGTGGGTCAGGCAGCAGCCGGCCATCACTTCGTCGTCCCAGTCGAGCGCCAGCTCGCCGTCCTTGATGAAGGGGGAGATGAAGTTGTAGAGGTTCTTGGCGTACATCTCGGAGGCATGCACCGGCATGCGGCTCTGGATGTGGGTCGGGCCGATCACCAGCGCGTCGCCGATCCAGGTCTTCTCGCCGGCCACCGTGCCTTCGACGTTGCCGCCGCTCTCGGCCGCCATGTCGACCACCACGGCACCGGGTTTCATGGCCGCGATCATCTCCTTGGTGACGATCACGGGGGCCTTCTTGCCCGGTACCGCGGCGGTCGTGATCAAAGCGTCGCACTGGGCCACGGCCTTGGCCAGGCGTTCGCTCTGGCGGGCCTTCTCGTCCTCGGTCAGCTCGCGCGCGTAGCCGCCGACGCCGGCCGCCGAGACGCCGGTATCGACGAAGCGGGCGCCGAGCGACTCGATCTGCTCGCGCGTCTCGGGGCGCACGTCGTAGGCCTCGACCATCGCGCCGATGCGGCGCGCGGTGGCGATCGCCTGCAGGCCGGCCACGCCGGCGCCGACCACCAGCACCCGCGCCGGACGGATCGTGCCGGCAGCGTAGGTCAGCATCGGGAAGAACTTGGGCGAGTGGTCGGCGGCGATCAGCGCGCACTCGTAGCCGGCCACCGCGGCCTGGCTGGACAGCGCGTCCATGCTCTGCGAGCGCGTGATGCGCGGCAGCACCTCGAGCGAAAACGCCGTGATCCCGCCGGCCGCCAGCGCCTGCAGCCGCTTCTTGTCCGACCACGGCTGCAGCATGCCGAGCAGCACGGTACCGGCCTTCAGCTTCTTGATCAGCTTGGCCGGCGGCGGCTGCACGCACAGCAGCAGACCACAGCCGTCGACCACGGCTGCGGCGTCGTCGACGAAACGGACGTCGGCAAAGTCCTCGTCGCGGAAGTGGGCCGGGCGCCCCGCGCCGGCCTGCATCGTCACTTCCGCACCGAGCCCTCGATATCGCCGGACCACGTCCGGCACGACCGCCAGCCGGCATTCCCCGGCGACTGACTCGGTCGCGATTCCGATTACCACGGACATTGAAACTCCCAGATTGGATGGATTGAAACGGGGACGAAACTGCCGCAAGGCACGACCAGGGGTCGAATGCGGCGCGTCCGGCGCTACCCGCGATATTCTTGTCGTTGGAGTGCTTACCGCGATGCCTGCAGAAAGACTTTAGCCATCGGGTTCCTGCAACGCATCTTACTTAAATCGCCCCGCAGCGGCCAGCCGCGGGCAGGCGGGAAGGGACAATGCGCAAGAAGCCTGCAGCCAGGAAGCAGCAACGGCGGATCGATCGCAAGGTCGGCGTGCCCGCCGGCACGCTGGTGCACGTCGGCGAGGTGCTGGCCGAACAGGCCCGCATATCGCTGATCGAATTCGACGGCGAGGGGCTGGAGGAACACCGCTTCAGCTCGATCGCCCAGGCCGAGGCCTGCCGGCCGAGCCGGCCGCGGCTGTGGCTGAATGTGCACGGCCTGCACGATGCGCAGCTGATGGCCTATATCGGCCGCCGCTTCGGCCTCCACCCGCTGACGATGGAAGACGTGCTGAACACCACCCAGCGGCCGAAGATCGACGAATACCCGGAATACCTGTTCATCGTCCTGCGCTTGCTCGAATACGAGGCCGAATCCCAGACCCTCACGTCGGACCAGCTCGGCCTGGTGATCGGCAAGGACTACGTGCTGAGCTTCCAGGAACGCGCCCGGGGCGCCTTCGAGCCGATCCGGGAACGCCTGCGGGCGGCCCGCTCGCCGATGCGCGAGCGCGGCATCGACCACCTCGCCTACGCGCTGCTCGACGTGGTCGTGGACCGCTATTTCCTGGCCGTCGACCAGCTCGCCGAAGAGGCCGAGGCGCTCGAGGAGGAAGCCATGAGTCGTCCGTCGCCGGCACTGCTGGCGCGCATCAACCGCTGCAAGCGCAACACGCTGACGGTGCGCCGGGCGGTCTGGCCGCTGCGCGAGCTGGTCGGGGCGCTGCAGCGCAGCGAGCGCGACACCTTCACCGCCGAGACCCGTCTCTACCTGCGCGACGTGCAGGACCACGCGATCCACGTGCTGGAGTCCCTCGACGGCGTGCGCGACCAGTTGGGCGACCTGCTGGAAATCTACCTGTCGAGCGTCTCCAACCGGCTCAACGTGGAGGTGCGGATCCTGACCGTGCTGTCGATGTTGTTCATGCCGGCCACGCTGATCGCCGGCATCTGGGGCATGAACTTCACGGCCATGCCGCTGGCCCAGGACCACGGCGGATTCTGGTGGGTGGTCGGGCTGATGGCGGCCTGCGCCGCACTGATGGGCACGCTGTTCTGGCGCCTGCGCCTGCTGCGGCCGGAGGAATAGCGAGGCCGCCCGAGCGCAATCGCCGGCTAGGGCGCTTCGACCAGCTTGACGATCGCCACCGAGATGTTGTCGCCCTCGCCGCCGGCCCGCTCGCGCGCGTGGCCGATCAGGATTTCCGCCGCCTCGCGCGGCGCCCGCTGGTCGATCAGACGCCCCAGCTCGCGGTCGTCGAAATAGGCCCACAGGCCGTCCGAGCACAGCAGGAAGGCATCTCCCGCCCGCAGCTCGCCGACGCGGCCGTGCAGCACCTGGGGCGGGTTCTCGGCGCCCAGGCAGGACAGCAGCACGTTGCGGTGCGGATGGTCGAGCGCCGCCTCGGCGCTGATGACGCCCTTGCGCACCAGCCGCTCGACCAGCGACTGGTCTTCGGTCTTGCAGACCAGTTCGCCGCGGCGGAAGTGATACAGGCGCGAGTCGCCGCAGTGGGCCCAGTCGACGCGGCCGGGCTGCAGCAGCATCACCACCGCGGTGCTGTGGGGATCCTTCTCGCTCGTGAAGCGCGTCAGCTTGATGATCAGGTGCGCTTCCTCGATGATCTCCTGCAGCAGATGCTCGGCCGACTCCGACTTCGGCGCGTACATCCCGAAGTTCTGCTTGGCTTTCAGCAACACCTGCTCGGCCGCCATCGCACC
Organism: Rhodocyclaceae bacterium; assembly: GCA_050305135.1. Taxonomy (GTDB): domain Bacteria; phylum Pseudomonadota; class Gammaproteobacteria; order Burkholderiales; family Rhodocyclaceae; genus Cognatazoarcus. The sequence continues at coordinate 7,538 of JBNLET010000197.1, forward strand.
GCCCGAATGCCCGCCCATGCCGTCGGCCAGCACCGCCATCAGCATGCCGCCCATGGTCGGGTGGCCGAAGATCGTCACCCGGTCCTGCTGTTCGGGTCGGTCGCCCTGATGGCGGGCAACGCAGGTTTCAACGCTGAGGGACATTTCTGGTCGGATCGGTTCTGGAAGTCGGCAGGCCCTAGAGCATAGCGGTAATCGCCGCCGAACCGCGCCGCCGCGTAGGCCGACCCGAGCATTTCTCCGCATCCGCCCGCGGTTCCGACCGACGGGCGGCGCGCCGGCCGGGCTCAGCCCAGGCGCTCGTCAATCAGTTCGACCCAGTGCACGACCGGCAGCGTCGTCCCGCTGGCCAGATGGGTCATGCAGCCGACATTGGCCGAAGCGATGCGGTTCGGATCGCCGCCGCTCAGCGCGGCCAGCTTGTTGTCGCGCAGTTCGTGCGACAGCGCCGGCTGCAGCAGCGAGTAGGTGCCGGCCGAGCCGCAGCACAGGTGGCTGTCCGGCACGACGCACAACTCGAAGCCGGCTGCCAGCAGCAGCCGCTCGACCACGCCGCGAATCTTCTGGCCGTGCTGCAGCGTGCATGGCGAATGGAAGGCGATGCGCTCGCCGCTGCCCGGCCGGTGGCGCTGCAGCAGTTGCTCGAGGCGCGCGGCCTCCTGCAGCAACAGCTCCGAGACGTCGCGCGTCAGCTCGCTGACCTTGGCCGCCCGTTCCGCATAGACCGGATCGTTGGCCAGCAGGTGGCCGTATTCGCGCACCTGGACGCCGCAGCCCGAGGCCGTCATGACGATGCCCTCGACCTCGCCGCGCTCGATCGCCGGCCACCAGGCGTCTATGTTGCGCCGCGCGTCGTCGAGTCCGCCGTCCTGATCGTTCAGGTGGTAGCGCACTGCGCCGCAGCAGCCGGCGCCGGGCATCTCGAGCAGCGCGATGCCGAGCGCATCCAGCACGCGGGCCGTGGCGGCATTCACCGACGGCGCCATGGCCGGCTGCGCGCAGCCGGCCAGCGCGATCCAGCGGCGCGGATGGCTGCCGCGCGGCCACGTGCCGGCGGCGCGCCGCTCGGGCACCTTGTCCTTCAGCGCCTGCGGCAGTGCGGGCCTGGCCAGGCGGCCGAGTTTCATCGCGGCACCGAACAGCCCGGCCCGCGGCACGAATTCCTTCAGCGCCCAGCGCACCAGCCGGTCGCCGCCCCGCCTCGGCACCCGCGCCTCGACGACGCGGCGGCCGATGTCCGCCAGCCGGCCGTACTGCACGCCGGACGGGCAGGTGGACTCGCAGGAGCGGCAGGTCAGGCAGCGGTCCAGGTGCAGGCGCGTGCTCGCGGTCACCTCGCGGCCCTCGAGCACCTGCTTGATCAGATAGATGCGCCCACGCGGTCCGTCCAGCTCGTCGCCGAGCAACTGGTAGGTGGGACAGGTGGCGGTACAGAAACCGCAATGCACGCAGGCGCGCAGGATGCGCTCGGCCTCCCGGCCGTCCGGCGTGTCCTTGATGAAGTCGGCGAGATTGGTCTGCATATGTCGTCGGCCCTTGCGAAGTCTGTCGTTCAGCCGGCGTACATGCGGCCGCGGCCGAACACGCCTTGGGGATCGAGGGCGAGACCCACGCGCCGGTGGATCGCCGCCAGTGCCGGTGTCAGCGGATGGAACACGCCGACCGACTTGTCGCCGCCGCGGAACAGCGTTGCATGGCCGCCGGCGGCCTCGACCACGTCGCGCAGGCGGAGCGCGTCATGCTCGCCGCGCAGCCAGCGCTGCGCCCCGCCCCACTCGACGGCAAGCTCGCCGTCCAGCGGCAGCACCGCCGCGTCGCTCGGCACGGCGAGCCGCCACAGCGGTGCTTCGCCGCGGAAGAACTCGTGCTGCTGTTCGCGGATCGACAGCCACAGGGCCCGGCCATCGTCCAGCGCCTCGCCGCCGAGTTCGCGCGCCGCCGCCTCGACGCCGGCCTGGGCGCCGCACAGCCGCAGATGGAGTCGCCCGCCATGCCACAACGAGGCCGCGATCGGCAACGGCTTGCCGGCCCAGGCATTGAGCCGGCGGATCGCCTCGGCCTGGTCGCATTCGAACACCAGCGCGCGTTCGGCCACCGGCCTGGGCAGCACCTTCAGCGATACCTCGACGATCAGCGCCAGCGTGCCCAGGCTGCCCGCCATCAGCCGCGACACGTCGTAGCCGGCCACGTTCTTCATGACCTGGCCGCCGAAGCGCTGCAGATCGCCGTGACCGTCGATGATGCGGCAGCCGAGCACGAAATCGCGCAGCGCACCGACGGCCATCCGCCGCGGCCCCGACAGGCCGGCCGCGACGCAGCCGCCGATCGTCGCCTGGCCGCCGAAGGCGGGCGGCTCGAACGGCAGCTCCTGCCCCTCCGCGGCCAGCACCGCCTGCAGTTCGGCAAGCGGCGTGCCGCAACGCGCGGTGACCACCAGTTCGGTCGGTTCGTAGGCCACCACACCGCTGTGGGCCCGCGTGTCCAGCACTTCGCCCTGCACGGCCTGGCCGTAGAAGGCCTTGCTGCCGCCGCCGCGCAGTTCCAGCGTGTCGCCGCGCGCGGCGGCCGAGCGGACGCGCTCGGCCCACTCTCGAATCGGTTCGTCCATCGCTTCAATTCCTCGAAGTCTTCGCCATCGATCGTTCGCGGTACTTAGAAGCGCTCGATCTCGGGGTGCGGCAACTGGCCGTTGCTGACCCGCAGCCGCCCGTACTCGGCACAGCGGTTCAGCGTCGGGATGGCCTTGCCGGGATTCAACAGGCCTTGCGGATCGAAGGCCGCCTTGAGGCGGAAGAAGGTGTCGATCTCGGGCCGCGTGAACTGGCTGCACATCTGGTTGATCTTCTCGATGCCGACGCCGTGCTCGCCGGTGATCGTGCCGCCCAGCGCCACCGACAGCTCGAGGATCTCGGCTCCGAAGGCCTCTGCCCGGTCCAGTTCGCCGGGCTGGTTGGCGTCGAACAGCACCAGCGGATGCATGTTGCCGTCGCCGGCGTGGAAGACGTTGATGCAGCGCAGGCCGTATTTCTTCTCCATGCCCTGGATCGCCAGCAGCATCTCGCCGACGCGCTTGCGCGGGATCGTGCCGTCCATGCAGTAGTAGTCGGCCGAGATGCGGCCGGCGGCCGGGAAGGCCGCCTTGCGCCCGGCCCAGAACTTGAGCCGCTCGGCCTCGTCGCCGGAGACGCGGATCTCGGTCGCGCCGCTGCCTTCCAGCACCGCGCGCATGCGCTCGATCTCCTCTTCCACCTCCTCCGGCGTGCCGTCCGATTCGCACAGCAGGATCGCGGCCGCATCGAGATTGTAGCCGGCGTGCACGAACTGCTCGACCGCCGCGGTGGCCGGCTGGTCCATCATCTCCAGGCCGGCCGGGATGATGCCGGCAGCGATCACGGCCGCCACCGCGTCGCCGGCCTTGGCGACGTCGTCGAAACTGGCCAGGATGCAGCGTGCGAGGCGCGGCTTCGGCATCAGCCGCACGGTGATCTCGGTCACCACCGCCAGCATCCCCTCGGAGCCGTGCATCAGCGCCAGCAGGTCGTAGCCGGCCGAATCGGGTGCCCGGCTGCCGATCTCGACGATCTCGCCGTCGATCGTCACGCCGCGCACGCGCAACACGTTGTGCACCGTCAGCCCGTACTTCAGGCAATGCACGCCACCGGCGTTCTCGGACACGTTGCCGCCGATCGTGCAGGCGATCTGCGACGACGGGTCCGGCGCGTAGTACAGATCGAACGGCGCCGCCGCCTCGGATATCGCGAGGTTGCGCACGCCGGGCTGGACCACCGCGATGCGGGCGTTCGGATCCAGCCGCAGGATCTTCTTGAAGCGCGCCAGGCTCAGCACCACGCCGTGGGCATGCGGCAGCGCGCCGCCGGACAGCCCGGTGCCGGCACCGCGCGCCACCACCGGCACCTGTCGCTCGCGGCAGATCCGCAGCACCGCCATCACCTGCTCTTCGGTCTGCGGCAGCACCACAGCCATCGGCACCTGGCGGTAGACCGACAGGCCGTCACATTCGTAAGGCCGTAGATCCTCCTGCTGCACCAGCAGGCAGGACGCCGGCAGCGCGGCCGACAAGGCCGCGATCAGGCCTTGCCGATCGACGGCCGAGAAGTCGGCCTCCCTGCGGCCCAGACGGACCTCGTCCAGTTGTTCGCCCATCTCTCTCCCTCCAGTTACTGGCCGGCCGCGTCTGCCGCCGCCCCATCCATCGGCAAGCCGAGCCGGTCGGCCGCTGCCCGCAGGTGCTCGGTCGCCGCCTGCCGCGCCGCCACCGCGTCGCCCGCCGCGATCGCCTCGAACATCGCGATGTGCTCGGCCTGGGCCGCCGCGGCGCGGCCGAGCGCGTGGCCGGCCTCGTCCCAGGTCGGCACGCGCGAGCCCTGCACCTGCGCCCCCATGAACTCCATGAAGCGTTCCACCAGTGGATTGTGGGTGGCCGCGGCGATCGCCCGATGAAACGCGTCGTCGTCCTCGCTCGCCTGCGCACCGCTCCGCAGTGCGCGCTCCATCCGCTCGAGCGGCGCCCGCATCGCCGTGAGGTCTTCACGCGTGCGACGCGAAGCGGCCATTTCAGCGATCCCCGCCTCCATCACCTGGCGCAATTCGAAGACCTGTTTCAGATCCACCTCACCGCGCGTACCGCCCGGCTCGGCGATGCGAAAGTGGCTGCGGCCGGCATTCGGCGCGACGAAGGCCCCCAGGCCTTGCCGCGTCTCGACGTAGCCGTCGGCCTTCAAACGCGCGATCGCTTCGCGCACCACCGCACGGCTGACGCCGAAGCGATCGCACAGCTGCTTCTCGGTCGGCAACTGATCGCCCGGCGCAAGTCGCCCCTGCCGCACCCAGTCCTGCAGCGACAGCGACAGCGTGTCGGCGAGACGGGGCGGGCGAACGATGTGGGTCTGGATGGACATCTGCTTATCAGCTTGTCTGACAACTTCATAAAATGTATCGCCGTGCTGCTTGGCTGGAAAGGCGGGTAAACCCTGTCGCGGTCGCGCCCCGATGCAGTCCCACGACGCCGCTTCCATGCGCCCGTCGGTACCGTCGGACGTCAGGGGCGGGGGAGCGGGCGCGAACAGCCGCCGGCGAACCTGGCCGGCCATCTCGGCCCGGGCGGCTTACAATGCGCGGCACGGCCCACGGCCGTCCCCTGCCACCTGCCCGCCGCCACCATGAACCTTGAGCATCCGCTGACCGAACAAGACCAAGCCGAACTGGCCGCCTTCCTGGCCGGCCGCGACGGCGCGATGGATCCGGAGACGCTGGACGGCTTCTTCTGCGCCTTGATCGTCTGCGACGCCGGCCTGCGTCCGGCCCAGTGGATGCCGTACGCGATCGGCGGCGGAGAACTCGAATGGGCCGACCCACAGGCCATGGAACGCACGCTGTCGCTGCTGCTGCGCAAGTGGAACGAGGTCGCTGGCGGCTTCCGCGTCGATTGGCAGGGTGTCGCCGAGGAGACGATGCAGAGCGAGATGTACCTGCCCGACGTCGATCTCGAGCGGGACGAACCGCAAGCGCCGCTGGCGAGCCACTGGGCGAAGGGCTTCGGGCGCGCGCTGGGGCTGCTCGGCAAGGCGACCCTCGATCATCTGGCGCAAGACGAGGAGGCGCAGGCGACGCTGGCGCTGGTGGCCGGTCTCGACCTCGGCGAGAACGACGCCGGCGAGGCCTTCGACCACCAGCAGCGCAAGACCCTGCTGGCCCACCTGCTGATCGGCCTGCAATACCTCTACCGCCTGACCCATGCCGCCGAGCCGGCCCGAACGCCGCTGCGCGTACCGAGGGCACCGGGCCGCAACGAGCCCTGCCCTTGCGGCAGCGGGCTGAAGTTCAAGAAGTGCTGCGGCGCGCCGGAGCGCCTGCATTGAAGCTCGGCCGGCCGACAAAAGGCCTTTGACTCCAATCACTTCGCGGAATAGAATGCCGGGTTTTCGCAAAAACCCATTCACTGGAGCAACCATGTACGCGGTCATAAAAACCGGCGGCAAGCAGTATCGGGTGTCGGCCGGCCAAAAGATCAAGGTAGAACAGATACCGGCAGACGTGGGCTCGGAAATCACCCTCGACCAGGTCCTGATGGTCGGCGAAGGCGAGTCGGTCAAGATCGGCACGCCGGTGGTAGACGGCGCTGCCGTCAAGGCCACCGTGGTTTCCCATGGCCGTCACGACAAGGTCAAGATTTTCAAGATGCGCCGCCGCAAGCACTACATGAGGCATCAAGGCCATCGCCAGAACTACACCGAGATCCGCATCGAAGCGATCTCGGCCTGAACAGGAGGTTTGACTCATGGCACACAAAAAGGCCGGCGGCAGTTCTCGTAACGGTCGCGACTCGGAAGCCAAACGGCTCGGCGTCAAGCGCTATGGCGGTCAGTCGGTTCTGGCCGGCAACATCCTGGTGCGCCAGCGCGGCACCCAGTACCACCCGGGCGAGAACGTCGGCATCGGCAAGGACCACACGCTGTTCGCACTGAAGGACGGCACCGTGCAGTTCCTGATCAAGGGCCCCGCCAAGCGCCGTACCGTGGCCATCGTACCGGACGCCGAGTAAGACTCAGACTCTCACCCGTCGCGAGCAAAGCCCTATCCTTCGCGGTAGGGCTTTTTTGTTTTCAGGACCCGACATGAAGTTCTTCGACGAAGCGCGCATTGAAGTCATTGCCGGCGACGGCGGCAACGGCATGGCCTCGTTCCGTCGCGAGAAGTTCATTCCGAAGGGTGGCCCCGACGGCGGCGACGGCGGCCGTGGCGGCAGCGTCTTCGCCATCGCCGACCGCAACCTGAACACCTTGATCGACTACCGCTACAAGCGCCGCTTCCATGCCGAACGGGGCGAGAACGGCGGCAGCAAGGACTGCTACGGCAAGAGCGGCGCCGACGAGGTGATGCGCATGCCGGTCGGCACGATCATCCGCGACGAGGACAGCGGCGAAATCGTCGCCGACCTGGACCACGACGGCAAGCGCGTGCTGGTGGCGCGCGGCGGCCGCGGCGGCCTCGGCAACATCCATTTCAAGTCGAGCGTGAACCGCGCGCCGCGCAAGCGCACGCTGGGCAAGGAAGGCCAGCGCCGCAACCTGCAACTCGAGCTGAAGGTGCTGGCCGACGTGGGCCTGCTCGGCATGCCGAACGCCGGCAAGTCCACCTTCATACGCGCCGTCTCGGCCGCCCGCCCGAAGGTGGCCGACTATCCGTTCACGACGCTGCAGCCGAACCTCGGCGTGGTGCGCACGCGCGAAGAGAAGAGCTTCGTCGTCGCCGACATCCCCGGCCTGATCGAAGGCGCCGCCGACGGCGCCGGGCTGGGCCACCGCTTCCTCAAGCACCTGGCGCGCACCAACCTGCTGCTGCACCTGGTCGACCTGGCACCGTTCGATCCGGACGCCGACCCGGTGCGCGACGCCCGCGCGATCCTCGAGGAGCTGCGCCGCTACGACGAGGCGCTGTACGCCAAGCCGCGCTGGCTGGTGCTGAACAAGCTCGATCTGATCGCCGACGACGAACGCGAGGCCCGCGTGCATGACTTCCTGCAGGCCCTCGGCCACGACGGCCCCTGCTACCGCATCGCGGCGATCAACGGCGACGGCTGCGCGGCGCTGTGCGAGGACATCCAGCGACACGTGGATGCCGAGCACGCGCGGCTGCAGGCGCTGCGCGATGCGGCCGGGCCGGCCCATGATGAGGACCCGCCCGGGGACTCGGACGAGTTCGACGAGGACGAGCAGGATTTCGACGAACTGGACGAAGATGCTGCGGAGTCGTCATGAGGTCGCGCATCAGCAAAGCGCGGCGGCTGGTCGTCAAGGTCGGTTCGGCGCTGGTCACCAACAACGGCACCGGTCTCGACAGCGAGGCCCTGCGAACCTGGGCGCGGCAGATCGCCGCGCTGCGGGCGGCCGGCAAGGAGGTGGCGCTGGTTTCCTCCGGCGCGATCGCGGCCGGCATGCAGCGGCTGGGCTGGAGCCGTCGCCCGCACGAGGTGCACCAGCTCCAGGCGGCCGCCGCGGTCGGCCAGATGGGCCTCGCCCAGGCCTACCAGGGTGCGTTCTCCGAACACGGCCTGCAGAGCGCCCAGATCCTGCTGACCCACGAGGACCTGGCCGACCGGGAGCGCTACCTGAACGCCCGTTCGACGCTCGTCACGCTGCTCGAACTGGGCGTCGTGCCGATCATCAACGAGAACGACACGGTGATCACCGACGAGATCAAGTTCGGCGACAACGACACGCTCGGCGCACTGATCGCCAACCTGATCGAAGCCGAATCGCTGATCATCCTGACCGACCAGGCCGGGCTGTACACCGCCGATCCGCGCAAGGTCGCCGACGCCCGGCTGGTCAGCGAAGGCCAGGCCGAGGACCCGGTGTACGAGAGCATGGCCGGCGGTTCGGCCAGCCAGATCAGCAAAGGCGGCATGGTCACCAAGATCCGCGCCGCCCGCCGTGCGGCCCGCAGCGGCGCCCACACGGTGATCGCCGACGGGCGCGAAGAAGACGTGCTGCTGCGGCTGGCGGCCGGCGACGAGGTCGGCAGCCTGCTGCATGCCGCGAGTTCGCCGCTGCAGGCGCGCAAACAATGGCTGGCGGACCACCTGCAGGTGGCCGGCAACCTGATCCTGGACGACGGCGCCTGCCGCGCCATCGTGCAGGGACGCAGCCTGCTGCCGGTCGGCGTGCGCTCGGTGATCGGCGACTTCGTGCGCGGCGAAGTGGTCAGCTGCCTGTCGCTGGAAGGCCGCGAACTGGCCCGCGGACTGGCGAACTACCCGGCTTCCGAATGCCGCCGCATCGCCGGACGCCCGTCGAGCGAGATCGAATCCCTGCTCGGCTACGTGGACGAGGCCGAGCTGATCCATCGCAACAACATGGTGGTACTCGATCGCACGCTGCCGGGCGTGAAGTGATGCGCGCAGCGGCGCCCGGCCGGGTCCGGCGCCGCATTTTTTGACCACGTGCGTTGTCCGGCGGCCCGCCGAGGCGGATACTTGGGCCATCAACCGACAAGCGAGGGGAGCGCGCGATGGTGCCCAAGTCCATTCACGACATCCGTAACGTCGCCCTGCTGGGCCAGGCCGGCAGCGGCAAGACCGAGTTGCTGGAGGCCTTGCTGGCCAGTGCCGGCGAGATCAACTCTGCCGGCAGCCTGGAGCGCGGCGACACGGTGTCCGACTTTGACGCGCAGGAAAAGGCGATCGGCCACTCGATCAACGTCAGCATCACCCATCTCGAATCCGCCGAGCACTGGGTCAATCTGCTCGACACGCCGGGCACGCCCGACTTCCTGGGCCGCGCGCTGGCCGCCCTGCCGGCGGTCGAAACCGCCGCGGTGGTGATCAACGCCCAGACCGGCATCGAGCCGGTGACGCGGCGCGTGATGGAGGCCGCGGCCGGCAAGTGCCGGATGATCATCGTCAACAAGATCGATGGCGCCGGCACCGACCTGGCGGTGCTGCAGGACAGCATCGCGACCACCTTCGGGCCCGAATGCCTGCCGATCAATCTGCCCGATCCGGACGGCTCCGGCGTCGTCGACTGCTTCTTCACACCGGACTACGAGGCCGCCACGGCCTTCTCGACGGTCACCGCGACCCACGAGCAGATCGTCGACCAGATCGTCGAGGTGGACGAGGAGTTGATGGCCTTGTATCTGGAACAGGGCGAGTCGCTCGATCCGGAACAGTTGCACGACCCGTTCGAGAAGGCGCTGCGCGAAGGGCACCTGGTGCCGGTGTGCTTCGTCTCGGCCCGTACCGGTGCCGGCGTCAAGGAGCTGCTGCAGATTCTGGGCCGGCTGATGCCGGATCCGACCGAGGGCAATCCGCCCCGCTTCATGCGCGGCGAGGGCGATGCCGCCGAGCCGGTGGAACTCAGCGGCGAACCCGGGGACCACGTGGTGGCCCACGTCTTCCAGGTCAGCAACGACGTGTTCCGCGGCAAGCTCGGCGTGTTCCGCATCCACCAGGGCACCATCACGCCGAACACCCAGCTCTTCATCGGCGATGGCCGCAAGCCGTTCAAGGTGTCCCACCTGCTTCGGCTGCAGGGCAAGAACCAGATCGAGATCCCGGAGGGCGTACCGGGCGACATCTGCGCCGTGGCGCGGGTGGACGAACTGCACCGGGACGCGGTGCTGCACGACTCCCACGAAGAGGACTACCTGCACCTGACGTCGCCGGGCTACCCGCGGCCTGTGTTCGGCCAGGCATTGATCCCGAAGAAGCATGGTGACGAACAGAAACTGTCCGACGCCCTGCACCGATTGCGTGACGAGGACCCCTGCCTGGAGATGGAGCAGGACCCCCGCGGCAAGGGCACGGTGCTGAGAGGGCTGGGCGAGACCCACCTCAAGGTGCTGCTGGACCAGCTTGAATCGCGCTGGAACGTGCAGGTGGATACCGAGCCGCCGTCGATTCCGTTCCGCGAAACGATCGCCGGCTCGGCCGAATCCCGCTATCGGCACAAGAAGCAGAGCGGCGGCGCCGGCCAGTTCGGCGAAGTGGCGCTACGCGTCGCGCCGCTGGAACGCGGCGCGGGGGTCCGCTTCGCCGACGAGGTCAAGGGCGGAGTAATCCCGGGCCAGTTCATCCCCGCGGTCGAGAAGGGCGTGCGGCAGGCCGCCGAGGAAGGCGTGCTGGCCGGTTTCCCGATGCAGGACATGCTGGTGACGGTGTTCGACGGCAAGTACCACACCGTCGACTCGAACGAGATCTCCTTCGTCACCGCCGCGCGGCATGCGCTGCAGGAGGCCGCCAACGCCGCCAAACCGCTGGTGCTCGAACCTCTCGTCAGCGTGCGGGTCGAGACCGGCGAGGCGCATTTCGGCGACGTCAGCGCCGATCTGGCTTCCCGGCGCGGCCGGGTTACCGGTACCGACGCGGCCGGCGCCGGCCGTACGCGCATCGCCGGTCTGGTGCCGATGGCCGAAATGGACGGTTTCGAATCCCGCCTGCGGGCCATCAGCGGCGGCGACGCGGTGTGCGAGATCGACTTCAGCCACTACGAGGCGGCACCGCACGAGTTGCAGCAGAAGCTGCGCAATGCCGGCTCGAAGCAATAGGTGCAGCCCGGCGACGCCCATCGGCTCGAAGCGCGGCCGGACCCGGCCGCCGTTTCCCGCTACTGGCGGCGCACCGCGCTGATCACGGTCGCTCTGCTGCTCGCCTGGTTCGGCATCACGTTCGCGTCGGCCTATTTCGCTGACCAGTTGAATCGTTTCGATTTCCTGGGCTTTCCGCTCGGCTTCTACCTGTGCGCGCAGGGCAACCTGCTCGCCTACCTGCTCATCGTCTGGGTCTACGCCAAGCTGATGAACCGCCTGGACGAACGCACCCGCGCGGGCGAATTCGAGCAGCCGGACGGCGGCGGCTGAGCGCACGCAGGGTGGGCCCCGGCGCACGCCGGTCGGGCTGCTACTGACCCTTGCCCTCGCCGGCCTCCCCGCCGGCGGATTTCTTGCGCCCGAACTGCATCGGGTGGGCATGCCTGCTGAGCACGAAATCCAGCATGAACTTGCTCCAGATCGTGATGCCCGCAGCGCCGGTCCAGGTCTCGGTCGTCAGCGGTTCGGTCAGCAGGCCGAAGCCGCCGGCGAGCACGCCGAACACGACGAAGATCAGGCACAGCGCGCCCAGCACGTTGATCACCGCGCAATAGGGAGCGAACTTCTCCGGCTGCGGCGGCGGCATGCCGTGCTTCAGCGCGACCTCCGAGAAATCGCGCTTGACGATGATGCGCCAGGCGCGGCGGAGCCAGAAGAACGTGATCGGGAACAGGGCCAGGAACAGGATCCAGTTCAGGGCCACGGAAACGGAAACCATATGCACTCCATCGGACGCGTGCGGCCTTGCGTCCCCGGCTTCTTCGGGGTGCCCGCCGCCGCACCCGGACTTCTACGCACCGCAGCCCGGTCCGCAGCTTCCGGTCAGGGAAGAAAAAAACCCCGCCAGCAGACACCGGCGGGGTCGTAACCTCGCCGGGCGGGACGGATGACATCCGTCCCGCGCCGGCTCGAGTCGCTCAGTGAGCGTGGGAACCATCCACGGCCTTGGCGCCGCGCGGCACGCGCACGTCCTCGACCAGATGCTGGATGTGCTCCGGCGGCTCGGCGGTCACCTTATCCACAAGGAATGCGACAGCGAAGTTCACCACCGCACCGATCGCGCCGAAGGCGTTCGGCGTGATGCCGAAGAAGCTGTTCGGGCCGCCGATCAGATCGACGAACTCGGTACCCTTGATGAAGAAGATACCCTTGTGCGCGAACACGTAGAACAGCGTGATGAACAGACCCGACAGCATGCCGGCCATGGCGCCTTCCTTGTTCATCTTCTTCGAGAAGATGCCCATCATGATGGCCGGGAACAGCGAACTCGCCGCGATACCGAAGGCGAT
>JBNLET010000198.1:0-13758 GCA_050305135.1 Rhodocyclaceae bacterium
GCTCGGCACCAGCACCGCCGGCATCCTGAGCACCGAGCGGGCCTACCGCCGGCGCGACCCGGCCGACGGCGCGCTGCCGGCGGACTTCGACTACCGCGGCAGCCACAACGTGAACTCGGTGGCCGAGTTCGTGCGCGCGCTGTGCGGCCTGGAAGGCCCGGTGCTGACGGTCTCCTCGGCCTGCTCCTCGAGCGCCAAGGTGTTCGCCACGGCGGCCCGCATGATCGCCGCCGGCCTGGTCGACGCGGCCGTCGTCGGCGGCGTCGATTCGCTCTGCCTGACGACGCTGTACGGCTTCAATTCGCTCGAGCTGCTGTCGCCGGAGCCATGCCGCCCGTTCGACCGTGCGCGGCGCGGCATCTCGATCGGCGAAGCGGCGGCCTTCGCGCTGCTGCAGCGGATCCCGGAGCGGCTGCCGGCCGACGCGATCCTGCTGTCCGGCTACGGCGAGTCGAGCGACGCCCACCACATGTCCTCGCCCCATCCGCAAGGGCTGGGCGCGCGGCTGGCGATGAGCGCGGCGCTGCAGCGGGCCGGCCTGGGCGTCGCCCAGATCGACTACATCAACCTGCACGGCACCGCCACGCCCAGCAACGATGCGGCCGAGGGCCGGGCCGTGCTGGAACTGTTCGGCGCCCACACGCCGGCCAGTTCCAGCAAGGGCTACACCGGCCACACGCTGGGTGCGGCGGGCGGGCTGGAGGCGGTGATCGCGGCCATCGCGCTGCAGGACGGCCTGATGCCGGGCAGCGCCGGCACCCGCGAGCCGGACCCGGCGATCGACATCGACTACCTGCTGGAGGGCCGCCACCGGCCGCTCCTGCACGTGCTGTCCAATTCCTTCGGCTTCGGCGGCACCAATGCCAGCCTGATCTTCAGCAGGGCCCACCGATGAGCGCGACGCTTTCCGCCCGTGTCGTCGGCATCTCGGTCTTCGCGCCGGGCCTCACCGGCTGGCCGGCCGCGCTGCCGGTACTGCAGGGGCGCCGGCCGCTCGAACCGGCCGCCACCGAGATCCCCAAGCTGGCCGTGCTGCCGCCGGCCGAACGCCGCCGCGTCGGCAACGTGGTGCGGCTGGCGATCGCCACCGGGCTCGCCGCCTGCGAGGCCGCCGGCGCCGATCCGGGCCGGCTGCCGACCGTCTTCGCCTCCTCCGGCGGCGACGGCACCAACTGCCATGCGATCTGCGAAACGCTGGCCTCGGACGACCGGCTGATCTCGCCGATCCGCTTCCACAACTCGGTCAACAACGCCGCCTCCGGCTACTGGGGCATCGCCACCGGCGCGATGGCGCCGTCGGCGATCGTGTCCGCCTACGACGGCAGCTTCGCGGCCGGTCTGCTGGAGGCGCTGGTGCAGCTCTCGACGCCGGGCGAAACGCACGGCACGATCCTGCTGCTGGCCTACGACCTGCCGTATCCGCAGCCGCTCGACCGGGTGCGGCCGATCGCGGACGCCTGCGGCATCGGCCTCGTGCTGTCGGCCGGCCCCGGCGAGGCGCCGTTCGGCCGCCTCGAGGCGAGCCTCGGCTGCGAGGCCGAAACGCAGCTGGCCGACGCGGCGCTCGAAACACTGCGCGTCGGCAACCCCGCCGCCCGCGGCCTGGCGCTGCTGCAGGCGCTGGCGCTCGGCGGGCAAGCGCGCGTGGTGCTGCCCTGCCACGACACGCTGGCGCTGGCACTGGCGGTCGACCGGCCATGATCCACGACCACGCCTGGCTTGCCGCCCACCTGCCGCACCAGGGCAGCATGTGCCTGCTCGACGGCGTCGAGGAGTGCAGCGAGCAGCACATCGTGTGCCGCGCCGGCAGCCATGGCGACCCGGCCAATCCGCTGCGCGCCGGCGGCCGGCTCGGCATCGCGATCGGCATCGAGTACGCCGCCCAGGCGATGGCGGCCCACGGCGCGATGCTCAGTCCGGCCGGCGGGCGCCCGCGCCTCGGCTACATCGCCAGCGTGCGCGGCGTCGAACTGCTCGACGAGCGGCTCGACCGGTCCGAACCGCTGCGGGTTCGCGCCGAGCGCATCTCCGGCGACGCGCATTCGGTGCTGTACAACTTCGAACTCTCCGCCGCCGGCGCCTGCCTGCTGCGCGGCCGTGCCGCGGTGGTGCTGCGGGCCGGGGAGGGGACGTGAGCCGCCGCGCGCTGGTGACCGGCGGCAGCGGCGGCATCGGCGCCGCGATCTGCCGCCGGCTGGCCGCCGACGGCTGCGAGGTGCTGGTGCATGCCCACGCCAACCTGGTGCGGGCCGAGGCGCTGGCCGACGAGATCCGTGCCGCCGGCGGCCAGGCCCGCGCGCTGGCCTTCGACCTGTCGGACGACCCGGCCTGCGCGGCCGCGATCGAGTCACTGCTGGCCGACGGGCCGGTGCAGGTGCTGGTGAACAATGCCGGCGTGCACGACGACGCGGTGATGCCCGGCATGAGCGCCGGGCAATGGCAGCGCGTCATCGACGTGAACCTGAACGGTTTCTTCCGCGTCACGCAGCCGCTGCTGCTGCCGATGATCCGCACCCGCTGGGGCCGCATCATCAACATCAGCTCGGTAGCGGCGCTGACCGGCAACCGCGGCCAGGTCAACTACGCTGCCGCCAAGGGCGCGCTGCACGCCGCCACCCGCTCGCTGTCGCTCGAACTGGCTTCGCGCGGCATCACCGTCAACGCGGTGGCGCCCGGCATCATCGACACCGAGATGAGCGAGGGCAGCTTCGACCGCGAGGCGATCGCCCGGCTGGTGCCGATGAAGCGCAGCGGCCGCGCCGAGGAGGTGGCGGACCTGGTCGGCTTCCTGGCCTCCGAGCGGGCCGGCTACATCAGCGGCCAGATCATCTCGATCAACGGCGGGATGGCCTGAGGCCGGTGGCCGCCTGGACGGCGCAACTCCTGCCGCGCGTACTGAGCATGCTGGCGCTCAAGGTGGTCGGCATCACGGCCTTCATGACGCTGTTCTTCGTCGCCTATTTCCACCTGCTGAACCACCCGCTGCGGCCGGTCGCCACGATGCCGCTGACCGCCGTGGACCGGGCGCTGCCGTTCCTGCCGGCCTCGCTGCCGGCCTACCTGAGCCTGTGGCTCTACGTCACGCTGCCGCCGACGCTGATCGACGATCGGCGCGAACTGGAGCGCTACGGCGTCGCCATCGGCCTGGTCTGCCTGGCCGGCCTCGCCTGCTTCCTGCTGTGGCCGAGCGCGGTACCGCCGATGGTGCTCGACTGGCAGGATTTCCCGGGCTCGGCGGTACTGCAGGGCATCGATGCGGCCGGCAACGCCTGCCCCTCGCTGCACGTCGCGACGGCGGCCTTTTCGGCGGTCTGGCTGCACCGCCAGCTCGGCCAGCTCGGCGCGCCGGCGGCGGTGCGCCTGCTGAGCCTGCTGTGGGGCGTCGCGATCGTGCTGTCGACGATGACGACCCGCCAGCACGTCTTCCTCGACGCCGCGGCCGGCAGCGCGCTCGGACTGGTCGGCGCGGCGCTGCTCGGGGCCTGGGAGGCACGCCGTCGCCCAGTGGCCGGTTTGCGTCGTGCTGCGCGCTGAGAGACATCGGCCGTGGGCGGCCGGCTGAAGCCGGCCCTACGAGCCCGAGCGAAGCGTGTCTGTCGGGTAGGGCCGGCTTCAGCCGGCCAGCGGCACCCGAATTCCGCCTGATTCATGGGCGCCACCAGGATCGCAACACTCCGTCAGCGCCGCCGCCGCAACAGCAGCGGCAGCCGCAGCACGAAACCGACCACCAGCCGGAAGTGCATCCAGCTCAGCAGCACGTTGTCGCGCAGGTAGTTGAAGTGCGACACGCCGCCCTCCTCGGGCCGCAGGTAGCGCACCGGCGCAGGCAGGTTGATCGGCCGCACGCCGCGCCAGGCCAGCCGCACCACCGCCTCCGGGTCGAAGTCGAAGCGCCGCATCCAGCGCTGCCCGTACATCACGCCGCGCAGCGGCCCGATCGGATAGACGCGGAAGCCGTACAAGGAATCGCCGATGCCGGCGCCCAGCGTTTCCAGGTTGGTCCACCAGTTCGAGATGCGCCGGCCGCGCACCCGGATCGTCGGCGCATCGGCATCGAACACCGGCTTGCCGAGGATCATGCAGTCCGGTGCGTCCAGCGAGGCCTGCATGAAGCTCGGGATCAGCCCGGCCGGGTGCTGGCCGTCGGAATCCATCGTCAGCACGTGCGTGTAGCCCTCCGCCGCGGCCGCCTCCAGCCCGGCCAGCACCGCGGCGCCCTTGCCCTGGTTGTGCGGCAGCCGGATCACCCGCAGGCCGGCATCGGACTCGGCCAGCGCCGCCAGCCGCTCGCCGGTGCCGTCGCTGCTGCCGTCCACCACCACCCATACCGGCGACCACTGCGCGCGCGCCGCGGCCACCGTCTCGAACACCTTTTCGCCCGGGTTGTAGCTCGGAATCAGCACCAGGCGGCTGGCCGACGTCGTCATCGTCGTGCCGCCGGCGCCGCTGGCGGGCGCAGCGTCGAGGCCCGCATCTCGCCGGCCAGGTAGTGCTCGATCTGCTGCGTCAGGTCTTCGAAATGCTCCGCCGGCTCGAAGCGCCGCCCCAGCCGCAGGCGGTAGGTGATCGGCATGTCGGGGCGGCGGAACAGCGGCCAGCCCTTGGCCAGGTAGGCCGAATCGGTCTCGATCAGCACCGTCTGCACGGGCACCCGGGCCCGCGCGGCGATGATCGCGGTACTCGGCAGGCAGGGATTGATCGGCTCGCACACGGTGCGCGTGCCCTCCGGGAACAGCAGCAACTGGCTGCCGCGCTCGAGATTGCGCACCGAGGCCAGCACCATCGCCAGCGTCGGCTCGTTGCGGATGTAGCCGGCCAGCCGCGCGGCGGCGCCGAGGAAGAGATTGTTCATCAGGCTGGCCTTCATGATGCACGCCACGTTCGGCAGCCGCGAGATGACCATCACCGCGTCGAGCAGGCAGGGATGGTTCGGCGCGATGATCAGCGGACCCGCGTCGCGCAGCTCGTCGAGGGCCGAGACGTCGAAGCGGCAGGCGCCGAGCAGGGCCAGCCAGCGCAGGTAGAGGTCGAAGCCGAACGAGATCACGCGGCGGCCGAGGCGATGCCGCAGGCGGCGCGGCAGCAGCACGCCGAACAGTGCTGCGAACGGCAGCCAGAGCAGGCACTCCAGGCCCAGAAAGCCCAGACCGAGGTACAGGCACAGGTATTCGCGCGGCCGGGACATCCGTTCGATCGCGCCCTGCCGGTGGGCCGCCAAGCGCTCACTCCTCACTTTCGACCAACGTCGCCGATTCGCCGATGATCCACGAGATCGCCAGCCCGGCCGCGAACATCGACTTGCTGCGCAGCAGCGGGCTGTCGTCGAAGGCCGCGCCGCGCAGCGTGTCGTAGCGGGCGAAGAAGCCCACCCAGTAGCGCGGATAGCGCTTCGACAGCGCGAGCAGCACCTGGCTGCCGGCGTAGCCGCCCGAACTGGCGTAGGCCGGCCGCTCGGCGGTCGCAAATTCTTCCGCCACGTCGTAGTAGTAGGCATTGTTGCGCCGGTCGGTGAAGATCGGGCCGGCCAGCACGCCGAGGCGCCAGTCCTTGAAGCCGGCCGGATCGATCACGTCCAGGTTGAGCCGCGGACTGAACACCAGGCCCACGTCGCGCGGCCGGCCGCCGACCCGCAGCGCCCAGCGCACCGGCAGGCGCAGGTCGAGCGCATGGCGGCGGTCGGCACTCTTCCACAGCGCGATGTCGAGCGACGGGCCGAGTTCGATCGTCGGGCGCAGGTCGGGCATACCGCGCCGCGCCTCGTTGCCGTCGCTGTCCACCGGCACCGAGCCGGACAGGCTGAGGTTCAGCTCGAGGCGCTCGCTGTCGAAGAACACGCCGCGCAGGCCCTTGCGGTCCGAGCGCAGGAACTCGCCGCGATAGACGAAGTACGGCGAAGGCAGCAGATAGGTCTGGCGCTGGTCCGAGCCGCGGTAGTCCGGAAAGCTCACCGCGCCGACGCCGAGCCCCAGCTCCCACAGCGGCCGCAACTCGGCGCGCGCCTGGAGCGCCAGCGCACACAGCAGCATCGCCAGCGCGCGGCGCATCAGCGCATGCCCCCGCAGGCTTCGATCTCGACCAGCAGGTCGGCGCGGCAGATGTCGGCCTCGACGAACAGCAGCCGCTCGCGCAGGCCGTATTCGTCCGCCAGCAGCGAGCGGACGGACTCGAGATCGGCGGCGCGGCGCAGGTAGATGGTGTAGTCCAGCGCCTCCGGCTGCCGCGGCGTGGCGCCCGGCAACTGGCCGGCCTCGGCCACCACGCTGCCGATATTGGCCATCGCCTCGCGGGTCTGGGCCAGCACGTCGCCGGGATGCAGCGAACGGTGGCCGACGATCGCCGCGGTACCCGATACGAACAGCATGTCGCCGCCGGCCAGATGCAGCACACCGGCGCGCGAGAAGGTCGGACTGCGTTCGCCGTAGTCGCGCGGATAGTGGTAGGCGCTGACCTGGCGCGGATTCTCCACCTGCGAGAATTCCCGTCGCGTGGCCAGGAAGGCGATCGACAGCGGACCCGCCGCGGTGCCCAGCGCGCAGGCCGCCGGCACGCGGCCGACGAGCGGCCGGCCGCAGGCCGCGAAGGCCAGCTGGCGGCCGGCATTGAACTGCCGGTAGCGCTCCAGGCCGTGGCTCTCGCGGTTGATGTCCGGCAGGTAGTTCCAGACTCGGGCCAGCGTCTCGAAACCGAGCGCAGCGATGCACTCGAAAAGCGACTCGTAGGCCGCCTCGGTGGCCTTCATCAGCCGCTCCGGACGATCCTCGCCGAAGTCGGCCTCGAACACCTGCAGCCGACCGAACAACAGCTCGCCCGCCGTGCGATACGCCACCGGACCGTGGCTGCCCTGCTCGACCGGACCCTCCACCAGCAGCGCGCCGGCCCGCTGCCCGGCGGGTGCCAACTGCCGTGCCGGAACCGCCAGCAGCCCGTCCTCGCCGCCCCCTTGCGGCTCGAAGGACAGGCCGCCGAGCAGGCACCCGGTGCCCGGCGACGCCGGCGGCGAAAGGTCCAGGATCGCCGATCTCATCGGCCGGCCGACAGCTCGGCGTCGTCCACCGGCCGGATATTCGCACGCCGCCGCCGCCAGGCCGCGATGCTGCGCGGCAGGTGGCGCAGCGCGGAGAGGTAGTACAACACCTTGAAGGCCGCCAGCGAACGCCAGATCGGCGTGTCGTGGTAGATGTCGCCGGCCAGCACCGACAGCAGCGCCTCGCGCACCCTGAGCAGGTTGCGCGGACCCATGAACATGTCGCGCATGGTCGGCGTCGTGATGCGGTAGATGAACCAGGAGAATTCCTTCGGCCCGTGCCGCACGATGCGGTCGAAGCGGGCCAGCTCGACGGCGCGGCGCGCCGGCTCGCGCAGGATCGCGTCGATCGCGTCGGCGCCGCACACCGCGCTCTGCATCGCCAGCATCACGCCGGACGAGAACACCGGGTCGATGAAGGCGTAGGCGTCGCCGAGCAGCACGTAGTTGTCGCCGTAGCTGTGGTCGGTGACGTAGGAGAAGTTGCCGGTCGCCTCGACCTCGTTCTCCAGCTCGGCATCCTGCAGCCGCTCGGCCAGCGCCGGGCACATCGCGATGGTGTCGAGGAAGAACTGCTCGAGCGGCTTGTCGCGCCGCTTCAGGTAGTACGGCCAGACCGTCGCGCCGACGCTGGTGGCGCCGTCGCGCAGCGGGATGAACCAGAACCAGCCGTGCTCGAACCAGAAGATCGTGATGTGGCCCTCGGCCGTGCCGCTCAGCCGCCGCGCGCCGCGGAAATGGCCGTAGATCGCCGAGCTGTTGTGCTTCGGATTGCGCCGCTTGCACCGCAGCCGGTTGGCCATGAAGGTGTCGCGGCCCGAGGCATCGACCAGGAAGCGCGCCCGCCAGCGCTGTCGCCGTCCGTCCTCGTGCTCGGCCTCCACCGTCACGCCGCCGCCCGCGGCGGCCGGGTCGGCCTCGCGCACGCGGCAGCCCTCGATCACCGTCGCGCCCTTGTGGGCGGCGTTGCGGATCAGGATCTCGTCGAACTCCGAGCGCCGCACCTGGTAGGCCTGCGCCATCGACTTGTCCCAGGCGTCGGCGAACTCGAAGGTCTGGCGATGCTCGTGCCAGGGCGAGACGAATTCGGCGCCGCGCTTGTCCATGCCGATCGCGTGGATCTGGTCGGCGACGCCGAGCTGCTCGAAGATGCGCAGGTTGGCCGGCAGCAGCGACTCGCCGATGTGGAAGCGCGGATGGCGCGCCTTCTCCAGCAGCGTCACGGCATGGCCCTTGTCGGCCAGCAGCGCGGCGACGGTCGAGCCCGCCGGCCCGCCGCCGATGACGATCACATCACAATCGAAGCTCATTCGCGCCGTCCGGTCCCGCGATACTCGACGACGCGCATTCTAGTGGTTACACCGGCCAAACGCGAAGACAAGCTCGCCGCAGCGGCACTTATTCGCCGCTCCGAGCCTCGATGCGGGTGCCGAGCGCGTACCAGTCCACGCTGCGGGTCACCATCATCGCGGCCGACAACAGGCCGAACACCAGCACGCTGCCCATCACCAGCGCGTTGTCCTCCGACTGCAGCAGCACGTAGAGCGCCGCGAACAGCGCCAGGAAGCCACCGCCGAAGCCGGCGCCGCGGCCGAATCCGCCCAGCACCGAGCCGAGGTAGCCGGTCAGCAGCGCGCTGCAGGCCAGCGCCGCGCCGGCGTAGGCGAGCGCGAAGTCCACGTGCTCCGACAGGCTGATCAGCAGCAGGAAGAACACCGCCAGCGCCAGGCCGACGAACAGGTACTGGATCGGGTGCATGCGCAGCCGGCGCACGACCTCGAAGATGAAGAAGGCGCTGAAGCCGAGCACGATGAACAGGTGGGCGTACTTCAAGGCCCGGTCCGACAGGGTGTAGATGTCCACCGGCTCGATCAGGCGAAGCTCGATCTGGTCGAGCGGAACCGTACAGCCGCTGCCGCAGTCGCCGCCTTCGCTGCGGCGCACCTGCTGGGCCGCATCTGCGGCCAGCGCGCTGACGCTCCACTGCGCCGCGAAGCCTTCCGCGCCGACCTGCTGGCTGTCGACCTCGGGCAGGAAGCGCCCGCCGAAGCTCGGGTGGCGCCAGTCGGACGACAGGGCGATTTGATTGTCGCCGCCGAGCGGTACGATGGCCAGGCTCTCGGTACCGCGCAGCGGCAGGTCGAGCGCGAAGTGCTGTTCGCCGTGCGGACTTTCGCCGGCCAGTTCGGCGTGGATGCCACGCGCCTCGAGCCGCAGCAGGCTGCCGCGCGCGAACGGGATGCTGCGGCCGTTCCAGTCCAGCGTCGGCGTGCCGACGATGCCGCGCGGGTCGCTGATGGCGAGCGACAGGTAGGGCGTGCCCCAGTTCAGCTCGACCACCTCGCCCTCGGCCGGCGGCGGCGGTTCGAGCGCCTCGGGCAGCCGGAAGCTGCCTTCCAGGTGCCCCTTCCACTGGTAGATGCGGGCCGTGAACAGGCCGCGCTGCTTGAGGTCGGTATCGATCGCGCCACTGACCCGGAGTTGCTCCGGAAACACCAGCATCCGCCCGTGCTCGCGCTGCAGCTGCGTCACCGCCGGCGCGCCGACCGCGGTGGCCAGCACGGCGCGCACGCTGCGCTGCCACGGCAGCACCAGCACCGGCCCGACCACGCGCTGCTCGGTGGCATAGCTGGCGGCCACGTCCCTCACCACTTCTTCCTGCCGCTGCCGACGCTCGGCCACCAGCGAATCGATCATCGTGATCGGTACCAACAGCAGCAGGGTCAGCAGCGCGATCGCGGCGACCTTGATCAACAGGCTCTTCTGCATGGTTCACTCCGTCTCGTTCGAACGAGCGCAGTGTCGGCGCGGCCGGTGAGGGCGGCGTGAAGCCGTCGCCGTGCCGTGTGAATTCGGCGTGAAGTCGCCCGTGCTCAAGCCAGCGGCAGGCGCAGGCTCGCCACCGCGCCGCCTTCCGCGCCGTTGCCGAGCGATACCGTGCCGCCGTGCAGTTTCGCCACCTCAGCCACGAACGGCAGTCCGAGCCCGGTGCCGCGGCGGCTGCCGTCCGGCCGCGGCAGGCTGTAGAAGCGCTCGAACAGGCGCGCCTCGGCGTAGGCCGGAATGCCGGGCCCCTGGTCGGCCAGCGTCAGCGTCGCCCAGCCCTGCTCGGCCACCAGCGCCAGCCGGATGAGCCCATCGCGGGGCGAGAAGTCGATCGCGTTGTCGAGCAGGTTGTCCACCGCCCGGGCGAGCAGGAAGGCATCGCCCGACAACTCGAAACGCCCATCGAGCCGTGTCTCGCAGCGCAGGCCGCACTGCGCCAGCCGCGCCGCCGCGGCCTCGACGCAGCCGGCGACCAGCGCAGCCAGATCGAGCCGCGCGGCGGACTCCAGGTGCTTGCGCTGCTCGACCGCCGCCAGGTCCAGCATCTTGCCGGTGACGCGCTCGATGCGCCCGCACTGGTCGAGGATGTTGTCGGTAAAGCGCCGCCGCTGCCGCGCCTCCATCCTTTCCTGCAGCAACTCCGCCGCGCCGCGTACCGCCGCCACCGGGCTCTTGAGTTCGTGGGTCAGGGTCTGGACGTATTTCTCGACGTAGTCGCGGCCGTCGACGCGGTCGCGCATGGTCTCGACCGCCTGCCCCAGCTCGGCCAGCTCGCGGCTGCTGGTATGCGGCCGCTCCACCCGCCGCCCCTCGGACAGCGCGCGGGCATAGTCGCGCAGACGGTGGATGGCGCGCGTCAGGCGCCAGGTGAACAGCGCGCCGAGCGCCAGCGACAGCGCGATCAGCAGGTAGCCGGCGAGCCGGATGCGGCGCTCGCTGCGCGCCACGATCGGCGCCAGGCTGCGGTTGCTGCGCACCACGGTGAGCGATCCGATGATCCGCCCGCCCCGATCCAGCACCGGCGCCGCCACGTGCATGCGGGTATCGTCCGGGCGCTGCGGGCTGGCCGGCGTGCTGCGCGCGCCGTAGCGCCCCTGCAGCGTCCGCAGGACGTCGTTCCAGCGCGAATAGTCGGCGCCCAGGTCGCGCCCGGTCGAATCGAAGACCACGATGCCGCGCGCATCGGTGACGTAGACCTGCAGGTCGAGCGCGCTCTTGTGGTGTTCCCAGATGTCGGCGTCGATGCTGCGCCGACCGTAGGCGGCCACCGCGGCCGCGAAACGGCCGCTGTCCAGCCCGCCCTGTTCGAGCTCCGGCGCCGCCAGCTCGGCCAGCAGGTTGGCGGTGTCCACCAGGCTGTCTTCCAGGATCCGCCGGCCGCCCGGCTTGATCTCCTGCACGAAGACGCTCATCACGAACACCGCGGCCAGCCCGACGATCGCGAAGTAGCCGAGCAGGATGCGCAGCGAGATGCTCATCGCGGCCGTTCAGTCGGCGCCGGCGGGCTTCGGCTCGAAGCTGTAGCCCAGTCCGCGGTGGGTGCGGATCGGGTCGGCCCGGGGATCGGCCTCGCGCAGCTTGGCACGCAGCGTCTTGACGTGGGTATCGACGGTACGCTCGCCGGAATAGCCCGGCGCGACCCACACCGCGTCCATCAGCTGCTGGCGCGAAAAAACCTGCCGCGGGCGGGCCGCCAGGGTCTTCAGCAGCAGGAACTCGTAGCGCGTCAGCAGCAGTTCCCTGCCGTTGAAATGCGCGCTGGCCCGATCCTCGTCCACCACCAGCCCGCTCGGCTCGGCAGCCGGCGGCGCCGCGGCGCGCGCCATGCGGCGCAGGATCACGCGCACCCGGGCGACCACCTCGCGCGGGCTGAACGGCTTGGTGATGTAGTCGTCGGCGCCGATCTCCAGCCCGACCACGCGGTCGATCTCCTCGCCGCGGGCGGTCAGGAACACCACCGGCAGATCGCTGACTTCGCGCATCCGGCGGCACAGGTCGAAGCCGTGCATGTCGGGCAGGCCGACGTCGAGGATCGCGAGCGCGAACTCGCGCTCGCGCAGCCGCGCCAGGGCATCCTGGGCCAGAGCCGCCCAGTGGGGCTCGAAACCCTCGGTCTGCAACGCGTACTGCAGCGTCTCGGCGATGGCCGGTTCGTCCTCGACGATCAGGATCGCACCGCCCATTGCCGCGCCGTCGCTATTCGATGCCCTGGCTGGCCAGGTATTCCTCGTAGCTGCCGCGGTAGTCGATCACCTGGTGGTCCTGCCGGATGTCGAGGATGCGGGTGGCCACCGAGGAGACGAACTCGCGGTCATGGGAGACGAAGAACAGCGTGCCGTTGTACTCGGCCAGCGCCGAGTTGAGCGACTCGATCGATTCCATGTCGAGGTGGTTGGTCGGCTCGTCCATCAACAGCACGTTGCGCCGCCACAGCATCAGCTTGCCGAACAGCATGCGGCCCTGCTCGCCGCCCGAGATCACGTTGACCGGCTTCCTGACGTCGTCGCCCTTGAACAGCAGCCGGCCCAGCGTGCCGCGCAGCAGGGTCTCGGCGTCGTCGCCCTCGTAGCCGCCGGCGCGCACGTAGCCGGCGACCCAGTCGGTCAGCGTCTCGCGGCCGGCGAACTCGGCCGAGTGGTCCTGCGCGTAGTAGCCCAGCTTGGCCTTCTCGGCCCACTTGACGCTGCCCTTGTGCGGCTCGAGCTCGCCCATCAGCAGCTTCATCAGCGTGGTCTTGCCGACCCCGTTCTCGCCGATGACGGCGATCTTGTCGCCGCCGTCGGCGGTGAAGCTGAAGTTCTTGAACAGCAGCTCGTCGCCATCGTAGCCGAAGCTGAGTTTCTCGATCTCGACCGCCTGGCGGTGCAGCTTCTCCTTCTCGTCGTACTCGAAGCGGATGTACGGGTACTGCCGGCTGGACGGTTTGAAGTCGTCGATCTTGATCTTGTCGATCTGCTTCATCCGGCTGGTGGCCTGGCGCGCCTTCGACTTGTTGGCCGAAAAGCGGCGCACGAAGGCCTGCAGCTCGGCAACTCTTTCCTTGGCCTTCTGGTTGGCCGCCGACTGGCGTTCGCGGGCCTGCGTCGAGGCCTCGATGTAGTCGTCCCAGTTGCCCGGCCAGACCTGGATGCGGCCATAGTCCAGGTCTGCCATGTGGGTGCACACCTGGTTCAGGAAGTGGCGGTCGTGGGAGATGATGATCATCGTGCTGTTGCGCTCGTTCAGCACGTTCTCGAGCCAGCGGATGGTGTTGATGTCGAGGTTGTTGGTCGGCTCGTCGAGCAGCAGGATGTCCGGATCGGCGAACAGCGCCTGGGCCAGCAGCACGCGCAGCTTCCAGCCCGGCGCGACCTCCTTCATCGGCCCGAAGTGCTGCTCGGTCGGGATGCCGACGCCCAGCAGCAGCTCGCCGGCCCGCGCCTCGGCGGTATAGCCGTCGTACTCGGCGAAATGGGCCTCCAGCTCGGCAGCGTGCATGTAGTCGTCCTCGCTCGCCTCCGGGTTGGCGTAGATGGCGTCCTTCTCCTGCATGCAGGCCCACATCTCCTCGTGGCCCATCATCACCACGTCGATGACGCGCTGCTCTTCGAACGCGAACTGGTCCTGCTTGAGGAAGGCCATCCGCTCGCCGGTGTCGAGCGCCACGTTGCCGGCGGACTGCTCCAGCACGCCGGCAAGGATCTTCATGAAGGTGGACTTGCCGGCGCCGTTGGCGCCGATCAGGCCGTAGCGGTTGCCCTCGCCGAACTTGACGGACACGTTCTCGAACAGGGGTTTGGCCCCGAACTGCATGGTGATGTTGTTGGCGATGAGCACGACGAACTCCGGACAAAAACGCAAAGCCGGCTCGACGGCCGGCGCAAGTGCGTGATTCTATCGCGTCGCAGCAGCGAGCGGGGACCCGTCCG
>JBNLET010000199.1:0-2510 GCA_050305135.1 Rhodocyclaceae bacterium
GGTCGTCGATTTCTCGCTGTCGGTCACCGGCCCGATCTTCGTCGTGCTGGCGCTCGGCTACGGCCTGATGCGCAAGGGGCTGATCGACGACGCTTTCGTCAATACCGGCTCCAGGCTGGTATTCAACGTCGCGCTGCCGGCGCTGCTGTTCATCAGTATCGGCAAGACGCCGTTCGACGAAGCGGCCAACCTCGAACTGGTGGCCTTCGGCGCGCTCGCCACGCTGCTGGTCTGGCTGCTGCTGGAGAGCGTGGCGGCCAGACTGGTGGCCGAGCGGCGCGACCGCGGCATCGTGGTCCAGGGCGGCTTCCGCTCCAACATGGGCATCGTCGGCCTGGCCTACTGCGTCAATGCCTACGGCGATTCCGCGCTCGGCGTCGCCTCGCTCTACCTGGGGCTGGTGACGATCCTGTTCAACGTGCTGGCGGTGATCACGCTGAGCCGTTCGCTCGAGCGCGGCGAGGGCTTCCTGCAGGTGCTGCGCGGCATCGTCACGAACCCGCTGATCATCGCCATCGGCCTGGCGCTGCCGATATCCTGGCTGGACCTGGATCTGCCGGCCTGGATGCTGCAGTCCGGCCAGTATTTCGCCAACCTGACGCTGCCGCTGGCCCTGCTGTGCACCGGCGCGGCGCTGAACTTCCGCCAGTTGCGCGGCGAGATGGCGAGCACGCTGCTGGCTGCCGGCGCCAAGCTGGTGGCGGTGCCGGCGCTGTTCGTGCTTGCGGGACTGGCATGGGGATTCCGCGGCATCGACCTGGGCGTGCTGCTGCTGATGTCATCGGCGCCGACCGCGGCGGCGAGCTACGTGATGGTGCGCGCGATGGGCGGCAACGCGACGCTGGCGGCCAACATCATCGCCGTGACGACGATCGGATCGATCCTGACCACCAGTCTCGGCGTGATGGTCCTGCGCAGCCTCGCGCTGATCTAGTGCAATGTTGCGCGCGGTGAGGAACCCGTGCGTTTCGCACGTATCGTCCGTCCGAGGCCGGCTGAGCCGGCCCTACCGGGAAGCACGCTTCGGTCGGGTTCGTAGGGCCGGCTTCAGCCGGCCAGCGGCGCCCGAGTTGCGCCTCAATCACGGGTGCCGCCAAGATCGCAACACTACACCGGCGGTCGTCGATCGCCGGGGCGATCGGACGTGCCCGGGGGTAAAATTCCGCCCCATGACCGATCCCACGAATCCGCGCTTCATCCATCTCCGGCTGCACACCGAGTACTCGGTGTCGGACGGCATCGCCACCCTCGGACAGGCGCTCGCCGCCGCCGCCGCCGACCACATGCCGGCCCTCGGCATCTCCGACCTCGGCAACCTGTTCGGCATGGTCAAGTTCTACAAGGGCGCGCGCGGCAAGGGCATCAAGCCGATCGTCGGCTGCGACGTCTGGATCACGAACGAGGCCGAGCGCGACAAGCCGGGCCGGCTGCTGCTGATCTGCCGCAACCGGGCCGGCTACGGCCAGTTGTGCGAACTGCTGACCCGCGCCTACCTCGAGAACAAGTACCGTGGCCGGGCCGAGCTGCGCCGCGAGTGGTTCGAGGGCGGCGCGGTGTCGGAGCTGATCTGCCTGTCCGGCGCGATGGGCGGCGACGTCGGCGTGGCGCTCGGCAACGGCAACCAGTCGCTGGCCGAGCAGCTCGCCAGCGACTGGGCGCGGCTGTTCCCCGACGCCTACTACATCGAACTGCAGCGCGCCGGCCATGCCGGCACGGAAACGTATATCCGCGACGCGGTACGGCTCGCCGACCGCCTCGGCCTGCCGGTGGTGGCGACCCACCCGGTCCAGTTCGCGCGGCGTGAGGACTTCAAGGCCCACGAGGCGCGGACGTGCATCGCGCAGGGCTTCGTGCTGGCCGACAAGCGGCGGCCGAAGGACTTCACCGAGGAGCAGTACTTCAAGAGCCAGGACGAGATGTGCGAGCTGTTCGCCGATCTGCCCGAGGCACTGCAGAACGCGGTCGAGATCGCGCGCCGCTGTTCGCTCGAGGTCCAGCTCGGCAAGAACTTCCTGCCGCTGTTCCCGACGCCGGAAGGCATGACGCTGGACGACTTCCTGGTGGCCGAGGCCAAGGCCGGGCTGGAGGTCCGCCTGAAGGAGCTGTACCCGAACGAAGCCGAACGCGAGGCGCAGCGGCCGCGCTACGACGAGCGGCTCCTGATCGAGACCGACACCATCGTGCAGATGGGCTTTCCGGGCTACTTCCTGATCGTGGCCGATTTCATCAACTGGGCCAAGGAGAACGGCGTGCCGGTCGGCCCCGGGCGGGGTTCCGGCGCTGGTTCGCTGGTGGCCTACAGCCTGCGCATCACCGACCTGGATCCGCTCGAGTACGCGCTGCTGTTCGAGCGCTTCCTGAACCCGGAGCGGGTGTCGATGCCCGACTTCGACATCGATTTCTGCCAGGACAACCGCTACAAGGTCATCGAGTACGTGCGCAGCCGCTACGGCGCCGACGCGGTGAGCCAGATCGCGACCTTCGGCACGATGGCCTCGAAGGCCGTGGTG
>JBNLET010000200.1:0-7501 GCA_050305135.1 Rhodocyclaceae bacterium
TCCATCTGCAGGATCTGCTGCTCCTCGGCGAAGGGCAAGGGCAGCGCATCGCCGCAGGCGTCCACGGTCGGCGTCGCCGTTTGGAAGACCGGCAGATTGCCGAGATCAAGGCCGGACAGGGCGCCAGCCAGCGCACCGGACGAGGCCTGCGCGCCACCGGCGGCGGAGCCCGCCGCGGCGCCGGCGCGACCGGCCCGGGTGTCGCCAATGCCCGCCGACCCGGCGGCGTCGCGTGGCGGCAGCGGACGCCGTGCGATTGCCGGCGGTGGTGCCGGCGCCGACAGCGCCGCGGTAGTGTTCGGGTCCAGCGTGCCGGTCGGGTCCAGCCGCTGCTGCTGGAATGCCAGCAATGCATTGCGGGTGCCCGGGCCGAAGAATCTGCGCCCGACTTCCTGCGCGGGCACCGGATGGCCGCGCTGGGCCAACGCCTGCTGCAGGCGGGCAACCTCGTCGCCGAATGCACCCAGATGCAGGCCTGCCATGCCCTTCCCCTTGCCGCGCGTCGGCGCGCGGCTCAGTCGAACTTGAATTTCAACAGCAAGAAGGCGCGCGGGTCGCGCGCCACGTATTGGATGCGCTCGACCACCCGGAAGAAATACTTCGAACCTTCCTTGCGCACGAATTCCGTCGCAGCCTCGCGCCCCAGGTAGAGGTGGGTGGGCTCACCGGCCAGCGCCACCAGCAGGCCGCGGTCCTGCGGCAGGCTCACGGTTTCCTGGAAACCGCCCTCGACCAGCGGCTTGATGCGGTCGGCGGTGGTCACCAGACTGGCCTCGGTGGTCGCGACGTAGGTGTCGGCAAACACCCGCACCGGCAGGAACAGGGCGAACCTGGGCGCTTGCGCCTTGGCCGTGAGCTTGGCAATGCCTTCGGCAACGGCGGTGAACACGTTCTCGCCGAAGAGCAGTTCCGAGCGCCGGCCGGCGACCCGCGGCACCACGATCGGCGAGGCGACCTTCAGCGGGTCGTCGTCGCTGGCATCCTTCGGGCTGGCCTCGCCCAGCAGGCCGCCGCCGGCCGATTCCAGCTGCTCTGCCTGCCCCCCGGCCGGCAGCTTGGCCCGCGCGCCCTGGAAGACGACCGCGTCCTCGCCCAGCGCGACCGACTTGGCCGCCATCTGGGCCAGGGTGCGGCCGGCGTGCAACTGCGCCTCGTTCGCCACCTGGGCGCTGGTGAGGCTGAATTCCTGGAACAGTTCCACGAAGGGCTTGGTCTGGCCCTCGCGGATGGACAGACTGGAAAAGTTGATGACGTCGTTGGCGACCTCGGTCGGACTGGTGTCGTAGAGGGTTGCCGGCAGCACCTTCTGCGCGCTGCGCACGCGGCCCATCTCGCCCAGCACCGCCTGCTCCATGTCCTGCCAGGTGGCGGCATCCCACCCGAGTTCGCCGGCGCCGATCATGTTCGTCTCCCGGGCAAATGCGAGCCGCACCCCGCGGGTGCGGGCCAGACGAAAGAGCGTGCATCCCGGACTTCGGGCAGGCACAGGCGGGGGTTCGTCCGGACCACCGCCGGATCGCAAAGTGACGATAGATACCCGCCCTGAATTGCGCAAGGCAGCGGCAGCATCCGCCCCAGCCGGGCCGAGTTTCCACGAATCGAGACGAACGGGCGCCGGCCGAATCGCGAAGGCCGGCGACAGTCTTGCGCAGGGCTGGATCGGGATCGGGAGGCGGCCCCGGGCGACCGGCTGCGTACTGACCGGAGGTGTTTGCTGCCGGATTCGGCAGGTCCAGCCGGGCGTGTAGCCGCCGCTGCGGGCCGCGGCGCGGCTCAGCCGCGTGCGCGGGCCTTGCCGCCGTCCGGCCTGTCGGCCCGCGGCCGGACGGCCTCTTCCGGATCCGGGTCGATCAGCGCGACGATCGACCAGCCGGGGCCGGGTTCCACCGCGTATTCGGCCGAGAACACCTCCAGCCTGCCCTTCGGGTCCAGCGCGAACAGCGGCGTCGCCCGCTCGCCGTACATCTCTCTGAAATGGGCCATCGTGTAGCTGTCGGACAGGTTGGTGCGCCGGATCTCGGCGCCGCGATAGACGCGGCGCGACAGATCGACGTAGCTCACGCCCTCGCCGAACGCGGTCCGCCCCTGCCGCGCCACGTCGGCCCGGCCGCTGGCATTGCCGCCGACCTTCAGCGCGAACACGTGGCGGGCGCCGAACTGGTCACGGTAGCGGTTGCAGGCCAGGCCGTTCAGGTGCGCGTCGGCCGTCAGCGCCAGCAGGTGGCCGAGGCCGGCGGTGTCGAGGTACAGCTCGGCGTGCTCGGACAGCGGGTTGCCGTAGTAGGAGGAGAGGCCGGCCATGCGGGCGCGGCTGACGTTGTCCCACAAGGTGTCGGTCAGCAGCACCCGCACCTTCTGCTGGTCCAGCGCCTTGGCGATCGTGCGCGCCAGCGGATTGGCGCCGATGACCAGGAATCCGTGCGGATCCGGCTCGGAGACGCCGAGCCAGCGCGCCACCGGACCGGCCGTCAGGCTCTGGAACACCACCGTGCCGATGATCACGACGAAGGTCAGCGGCACCAGCAGGCCGGCCTGCTCGAAGCCGAGCTGCTCGAGCTTGATCGCGAACAGCGCGCTGACCGCGGCGGCGACGATGCCGCGCGGCGCGATCCAGCCCAGCAGCGCCCGCTCGCGCAGCGAGAAGTCCGTGCCCCAGGTGCAGAAGGCCACCTTCAGCGGCCGTGCGATGAACTGCACCACCAGGAACACGCCGCCCACCAGCCAGCCCAGCTCGGCCAGCTGGGCAAAGTCCAGCCGCGCCGCGAGCAGGATGAAGAGCACCGTGATCAGCAGCAGCGACAGGCTTTCCTTGAAGGCCAGGATCTCCTCGATCGGCACCCCCTTGCGGTTGCCCAGGTAGATACCCATCACCGTCACGGCCAGCAGGCCGGATTCCTCGGCCAGTTCGTTCGAGATCGCGAAGGCACCGAACACCGCCGCCAGCGTCGCCAGGTTGTACAGGTAGGCCGGCAGCCAGTCGCGCCGCAGCGCCTCGCCGAGCAGGTAGCCGACGACGATGCCGGCCAGCGTGCCGATGCCGACCACCGAGATGAAGGCCAGCAGCGACTGGCTGAAGGCCCCGCCGGCCTCCTGGCTGACGATGTATTCGAACACCAGCACCGCCAGCAGCGCGCCGATCGGATCAATGATGATGCCTTCCCAGCGCAGGATGTTGGCGACCTTGGCCGAGGGGCGCACGCTGCGCAGCATCGGCACGATCACGGTCGGGCCGGTGACCACCATGATGGCGCCGAACAGCGTCGCCATCTCCCACGAGAAGTCCGCCAGCCAGCGCGTCGCCAGCGTCGTCACCGACCAGGTCACCAGCACGCCGCTGGTGACGAAGCGGCGCACCACGTGCTCCATGCCGCGGATCTCGGCGAATTCCAGCGTCAGGCTGCCCTCGAACAGGATCACCGCCACCGACAGCGAGACGAACGGGAACAGCAGCGGGCCGAGCAACTCGTCGGGATCGAGCCAGCCGGCCACCGGGCCGGCCACGACGCCGCTCAGCAGCAGGAACAAGATCGCCGGCAGCCGCAGCCGCCAGGCCAGGAACTGGCAGGCGCCGCCGGCAACGGTCAGCGCCGCCAGCAGCAGGATCAGGTGTTCGCTCATGCCGGCAGCCCGGTCCGATCATGGCCCGGCCGCCGCACGGCGGCAGGCGTGGAACGGGCGCAGCAGAGGGAGATCGCCGACACGGCGGGAGGAAACGACGGCGGGCGGGCAGCCCGGATCGGCATCTTCATGTGCCGATGATAGCGAACGACGATCACCAGTCGGAGAAAAGAAGCCGCGACGGCGCGACGGCGCGGCCGGCCCCGGCCGCCGCGCTATGAATCGGAGGAGGCGGCGATGTCCTGCAGCGCCCGGATGACCGCCGAGCTGCCGGCCTCCATCTGCTCCAGCGCCTTGACCGCGTCGGCAAACTGATCCGCCGAGGCCAGCTCCAGCGCCCGCCGGCCGCTGTCGTGCACCTTCGCGTGGGGCGCCTCCAGCGCCCGGTAGGCGGGCAGATGGGCGAACTGCCTGCCCTGCCCCTCGTAGTACCACTTGCCCAGCCGGCACGCGGTATGGCTGGCAAAATCGGCCGCGCTCTTGTCCGAGTGGCCGGCGACGGCCCGATAGACCTCCATCTTGTAGATCAGGTGGTCGAACTTGGCCAGCTCGACGAAGCTGTGCACCGCGGCGTTCTGCATCACGGCGGCCATCGCCCGTGCCAGCTCGCACAGCTCGCCCATGCTCTCGCGGGCGTGGCGGCCGTCCTCGGCGGCGGTCGAGGCCTTCGCCGACAGCGCCTCGATGGTGACCTGGGTCTTGCCGGTCTCGCCCTGGATCGCTTCGACCAGTTCGGAGATCTCGCTGGTCGCGGTGGCGGTGCGCTCGGCCAGCTTGCGCACCTCGTCGGCTACCACCGCGAAGCCGCGCCCCTGCTCGCCGGCCCGGGCCGCCTCGATGGCGGCGTTGAGCGCCAGCAGGTTGGTCTGGTCGGCGATCTCGCGGATCAGTTGCACGATGCCGCCGATCTGGCCGGCCCGCTGGTTGAGCTGCTGCACCGAGCCGGCCGTGTCGCGGGTCTCGCGGGCGAGCAGGTCGAGGCTGGCGGAGATGCCCTCGATCGCCTTGGTGCTCTGCTCCGCCGAATCGGTCGAGCGGGAAGCGGCGGACTGCTCCTCGGTGAGCCGCGTCGCCAGCTGGCCGAAGGTCCCCTGCACGTCGGAGAGCGAGGCGCTATAGACCCGCAACTGCTCGAACAAGGCCCCGAACATGCCGACGCGTTCGCGCGCCTCGTCGCATTCGCGCTGATGGGCGTCGAGGCGCGCCTGCATTTCGGCGCTGCGTCCGCGCTCCTGCTCGAGGGCCCGCTTCAGGCCGGCAATTTCCTCGCGCAGACCCTCGATTTCCCGCCCGGAACCGAAAAAGCCCATCACACGCTCCCCTGCCAGAAAGGATGAATATCCTCAATCATCCCGGATTTTCCCGGAACATTGTCAAATAACCGGGAGATCGCGTTCGATCCCGCACGCCGGGCGGCTCCGGCGCAGGTCCCGGGTCGGCTTGCCACGGCGCCGACGCCGCGCCGGTGACGGTGCGGCGGGCGTCCGCCGCCGCCCCATGCGATACTCGCGCCGATCCCGTTCTTCGCTCCCACGATGTCGGTCAAGCGCAATGATCCCTGCCCCTGCGGCAGCGGCAAGAAGTTCAAGAAGTGCTGTGGCGCCGGCGACCGCCCCGCGGCGGCACCGAAGATTCCCGCCGCAAGCCTGCTGCAGCAGGCCTCGCAGCATCACATGGCCGGGCGCCTGGCCGAGGCCGAGGCCTTCTACCGCCAGGCGCTCGATGCCGCCGACGGCCGCGCCAGCGCGCTGCACGGCCTGGGCGTGATCGCATTCCAGCGCGGCCGCGCCGAGGACGCCTGCGAGCTGATCAATCAGGCCATCGAACTGAAGCCGGACGTCGCGCTGTATCACTTCAACCTCGGCAAGGCGGGTCGCGAGGCGGGACGGCTGGACGTTTCCGAAGCCGCCTACCGGGCCGCGCTGGAACTCGATCCGCGCCACCTGCCCTCGCTCGAGAACCTCGGCAACCTTCTGGCCCACATGATCCGCTACGCCGAGGCCGCCCGCTGCTTCCGCCGCGCGCTCGAGCTGCAGCCGAACAACGAGGCGACCCGGCGTGCGCTCGGCGTCGCGCTGTGGCGCAGCGGCCGCCTGAGCGAAGGTGTCGAGGTCTACCGGCAGGCCGCACGCGGGCCGATGGCCCGGCTCAGGCTGGCCTTGATGGAATGCACGACGCAGGACTCGCGCGAGGCGATGGAGGGCGCCCGCGCCGAGCTGTTCCGCGCGCTCGACGAAGCGGCCGGCCAGACGCCGTTCGACGGCACCCCCGACGACCAGATCGACGTCACCTGCTTCCACACCGCCTACCACGGCGAGAACGAGCGCGACCTGCTGGCGCTGACCGGCCGCGTGCTGGCGGCCGGCTTCCCGGCGCTGAACTTCGTCGCCCCCCACTGCCGCCCCGGTGCGCCGCGGGCGGCGCGGCCGAAACCGCGCATCGGCCTGGTCTCGGCCTTCCTCGGCGAGCATTCGGTGACCCGCTACCTGGGCCGCATGCTGGAAGGCATCGACACCGATCGCTTCGAGCTGCACGTCTTCTCGCGCCCCGGTCAGCGCGGCGGCAGCCTCGACGCGCTGCGCCAGCGGGCCGCCCGTTTCGTCGAGCTGCAGCCCCCGCTGGCCCGGCTGCAGAGCGAGATCGCCCGCTCCGAGCTCGACGTGCTGGTTCACGTGGACATCGGCATGCACCCGCTCACCTATGCGCTGGCCTTCGCCCGGCTGGCGCCGGTCCAGGCCACCACCTACGGCCATCCGGTGACCAGCGGCATCCCGGCCATCGACTACTTCGTCTCCCACGCCGGCGTCGAGGCGCCGGACGCCGCCGAGCACTACAGCGAGCGGCTGCTGCTGACGCCGCCCGAGGCCACCTTGTGCTGCTTCCGCCGGCCGCCGCCGGTGGCGAGGGCTCGCGACCGGGCGGCGCTGGGCATTGCGGCGGATGCCCACTTCTATCTTTGCCCACAGAACCTGCTCAAGGTGCATCCGGATTTCGATCCGATCCTGCGCAGGCTGCTCGAGCGGGATGCCAAGGCCGTGATCGCCTTCATCTGCGACAAGGAAGACTGGCGGCCGCGGCTCGAGGCCCGCCACGCCCGCACGCTGGGCGAGCTGGCCAAACGCACGTGCTACCTGCCGTTCCAGGACAGCCGCGAGGACTACTACGGGCTCTACCTGGCCTGCGACGCGGTGCTCGACACGCCCCACTTCAGTGGCGGCGTGACCAGCTTCGACGCGCTGGCGATGGGGGCGCCGATCGTCACGCTGCCGGGCCGCTACTTCCGCGGCCGCCAGACGCTGGCGCTGTACCGACGCATGGGGGTCGAAGACTGCGTCGCGGCCGACGCCGACGACTACGTCGAGATCGCGCTCCGGCTGGCCGGCGACACGGATTTCGCCGGCCGGGTGCGGGCCGAAATCGCAGCGCGCAGCGACCTCATTTTCGACGATGCCGGCGCGATCGATGCCTGGAACGAGGCGCTGGGCACGCTGGCCCGTTCGGCACCGTCGGCCGGCTGAAGCCGGCCCTACGAACCCGACCGAAGCGTATTTCCCGGTACAAGGGCCGGCTTCAACCGGCCGCGTCGCGGCATCGGGCAGCCGGCATGCGATCGTTCGATCGCAAGGACTGCCGCATCACGGTGGCGCCACCGCGCCCTTGCGCTCGACGATCAACCGGTAGGCCTGCGGCTCGCGGTGGCGGGCGAAATTGAACACCGAGTTCTTGTACGACAGCCCGAGGTCCAGGTCGCAGCGGGCGATCGCCAGTTCGTCGCCGAGCGTCGTGCAGCGGCCGACGATCTCGCCCGAGGGCGCGACGATGATCGAATTGCCGATCTGCTCGACGCCCTCCTCGCAGCCGGCCTTGGCGACGCCCACCACCC
>JBNLET010000201.1:0-12356 GCA_050305135.1 Rhodocyclaceae bacterium
CGCCAGCAGCACCGCCTGCTCCAGCACGTTGCGCAACTCGCGCACGTTGCCCGGCCAGCTGTGGCGCGTCAGCGCGTTCTGCGCGGCCGGCGTCAGCATCGGCGGGCGCTTGCCGTAGCGCGCCGCGTGCGCCTCGACGAAGTGGTCTGCCAGGCGCAGGATGTCGGAGCCGCGGTCGCGCAGCGGCGGCAGCTCGAGTTGCACCACGCGCAGCCGGTAGAACAGGTCGGCGCGGAAGCGCCCCTCCCGCACCAAGACCTCGAGCGGCCGGTGGGTGGCCGCGACGATGCGCACGTTGACGCGCTGGTCGCGCAGGCTGCCGACCCGGCGCACGGTCTTTTCTTCCAGCAGCTTCAAGAGCTTGGACTGCAGCGCCGGATCCATGTCTCCGATCTCGTCGAGGAACAGCGTGCCGCCGTCCGCGGTCTCGACCAGGCCGAGCTTGCGGTCCTTGGCGTCGGTGAAGGCGCCGCGCTCGTGGCCGAACAGCTCGGATTCGAGCAGTTGCGGCGGAATCGAGGCACAGTTCAGTTCGACGAAAGGCTTGTCCCGCCGCGGCCCGTTGAAGTGCAGCGCGCGGGCCACCAGTTCCTTGCCGGTGCCGGTCTCGCCGAGCACCAGCACCGCCGGCGCGTCGGCATCGCGCAACTGGGATTCCGCCTCCAGCACCTGGCGGATCATCCCCTTGAGCGACTTCATCGGCGCGGATTCGCCCAGCAGGCTCGCCAGGTCGGATTCCTCGCTCTCCTTGCGCTGGTAGTACTTGAGCGCGCTGTCGCGGCGCGCCTCGCCGAACGCCTTCTCCAGCAGCACCTTCAGCTTGCCCAACGGCACCGGCTTGGTGAGGAAGTCGAAGGCGCCGCGCTTCATCGCCTCGACGGCCAGTTCCACGCTGCCGTGGCCGGTGATCATGATGACCTTGATCTCCGGATCGATGCTGCGGATCCGTTCGAGCGCCTCGATGCCGTCGATGCCTGGCAGGTTGAAATCGAGCACCACGCCGTCCGGCCGGAACACATCCATCAGCGCCAGCCCCTCTTCGGCCGACTCGGCGACCCGCACCTCGTAGTCGTCCCGTTCGAGGAAGAGCCTGACGTTCTTGGCGAGCGTCGCTTCGTCCTCGATGATCAGAATTGCCTGCCCCATAGCACTTGCTCCCCCTGCAATTCGCCGGCTTGCCGCCGCTCGCAGGCCCCGCATGGTATGCACCGCCGCCACGATGCCCCGCGCCCTGCATCCCGGGCGTCACCGCAAAGGTGAAATGGGATAATTTCCCACGGTCAGTTTATATACGAACGGCGCCTCGAATGCAATCGAAGTTCGGCGCCTGCGCGCCCCTGCCAATCAACAGCTCGGCAGGCCACTTCATTCCACCGCTGCCGCCCGCCGCGTTCTGCAGGTGAGCTTTGGGCCGGATGGGGGCCGCATCGCCAAAACTTTGGGGATCTGCCCCACCCGAGTTTGCACCAATTTTCACACGCAGGAATAACTTTTTTTAAAAACATGGCTTTACAAGAATTCCTCGGGCTGGTCCAGCTCTTGCATTTGGGTGGGACAAGATCCCACACGATATACCCGGCTGATTCCGGGGTGCGCAGCGGGGATCGCGCAAGGCAGTCAGGAGAACAAGGCCATGAAACGCATCCTCGTCTATTCGCACGACACCTTCGGCCTCGGCAACATCCGCCGCATGCTCGAAATATCCCGCCATCTCGTCGACCGCGACAACGAGCTCTCGATTCTGATCATCACCGGTTCGCCGATGCTGCACGCGTTCCGGATTCCGCCCCGCATCGACTACGTCAAGCTGCCCTGCCTGGCCCGCAATACCGCCGGCCACTACGGCTCGCGCTACCTGGACATGAACCTGCAAGCCACGGTCCGGCTGCGCTCCAGCATCATCCGCGGCACGATCCAGGACTTCGAGCCGGACCTGATCCTGGTGGACAAGAAGCCGTTCGGCGTCGAGGGCGAACTGGAAGCGGCGCTGACCGCGCTGCCGCCCGGCGCGGCGCGGCCGAAGCTGGTACTGCTGCTGCGGGACATTCTCGACAGCCCCGAGGCGACGATGCGCGTGTGGCACAAGAACCACTATTTCGACGCCATCGAAACCCATTACGACGAAATCCTGGTGGTCGGCAACGCGCAGGTCTTCGACCTGGCCGCCGAGTACCGCTTCCCGCGTTCCGCGGCCGACAAGCTGCGCTTCTGCGGCTACCTGGGCCGCAAGGCCGGACGCAGGAGCCGCGCCGAAGTGCGCTGCGAGCTCGGCGTGGTCGGGCGCCAGCCGCTGGTACTGGTGACGCCCGGCGGCGGCGAAGACGGTGACGCGCTGGTGCAGGCCTACGTCGAAGGTCTGGCCGCCCTGCCGCCCTGGCAGCGGCCCCGCAGCCACCTGGTGTTCGGCCCGGAAATGGCCGAGGCGCGCCGCAGCGAGATCGCCCGACTGGCCGATGGCCTGGGCTGCGTCAGCCGGCAGGATTTCAGCGACGACATGATGTCGCTGATGGATGCCGCCGACGTGGTGGTCTCGATGGGCGGTTACAACACCGTCTGCGAACTGCTGACGCTGCGCAAGCGGGCGGTCGTCGTGCCGCGCGTGCGGCCGGTGCTCGAGCAGGGCATCCGGGCCGAACGAATGGCGGCGCTCGGCCTGCTGCGCAGCATCCACCCGGACCAGCTGACGCCGGCCCGGCTGTTCGAAACCGTTTCGCAGGAGATCGATTCGCTGCACGGCGACGGCAGCAATCCGAACACGCTGCGACTGGACGGGCTGGACGGCGTCGCCGACGCGATCCGCTCGCTGATGGATTCCCCCACCGCCGTGGCGGCGCCGGCAAGCCGGCCGGAAGCCACGCCTCGAGTCACTACCCGGAGCATGCCCAGATGGCAAAAATGCACTCCCAGCGTGGCCCCATCGGCCTGCTGGTAAAAACCTATCCGAAGCTCTCCGAAACCTTCATCCTCGAGGAGATCCTGGGGCTGGAGCGGCAGGGGCAGGAGCTACACATCTTCGCGATGCAGCCGCCGACGGACGAGATCCAGCACGACGCGGTGCGGCGCGTGCGGGCCAGCGTGACCTATCTGCCGGAGCCGAACACGGCCAACGCGGCCACGCTGCTGGCGGCACACTTGGCCCTGCTGCTGTATCACCCGCTCAGGTATCTCGCCGGCCTGCGCACGGCGCTCGTCCGGCGCGGCGGGCTGGCGGACTTCGTGCGCGCCGGCTGGCTCGCGCACAAGCTGATGCGGCGGGGCATCGACCACCTGCACACGCACTTCATCTCGCGGCCGGCGGACATCGCCGAACTGGTGTCGCGGCTGGGCGTCCCGTTCTCGATCTCGGCCCACGCCAAGGACATCTATCTGTCCGATCCGGCGGACCTGAAGCGCAAGCTCGAGGCGGCCCGCTTCACGGTGACCTGCACCGACTACAACCGGCAGGCGCTGTCGCGCATCGCGCCCGATGCCGACATCCAGCGCATGTACCACGGCGTCGACGCCCATCGCTTCTGCTGTGACCGGCACCGCCACCGCGCCCATCCGCCGCTGATCCTGGCGGTGGGCAGGCTGCGCGAGAAGAAGGGTTTCGACACGCTGATCGAAGCGTGCCGGCGGCTGAAACAGCGCGGCTGCGAGTTCCGCTGCGAGATCGTCGGCTATGGCGACGAGTACGAGGCGCTGCGACAGCAGATCGAACACGACGGCCTGAAGGCGCACGTGGTGCTGACCGGCAAGCTGGCACGCGACAGCGTGATCAACCGCTACAACCGCGCCACGGTCTTCGTACAGCCGTCGCGCATCGGCCAGGACGGTGATCGCGACGGCATCCCGAACGTGCTGCTCGAAGCGATGGCGATGGAACTGCCGGTGGTGGCGACCCGGATCTCGGGCATTCCCGAGATCGTCCGCCACGAACGGACCGGCCTGCTGATCGAACCGGACCGCCCCGTCGATCTGGCCGACACGATCGAACGGCTGCTCGGCGACGAAGCCCTGCGCGAGCAGCTCGGCACGGCCGCCCGCGCCGCCGTCAGCGAATGCTTCGACAACGACCGCAACCTCAGGCTGCTCAGGAACTATCTGGAGAACCCCCATGAACGCCCCCGTCATACCCCTTTCAAAGCTGGGGCCCACCGCAGTGCCGGACTCTCCTGATAGCCCCTGCGTCGCCTATGTACTGATGGCCTTTCCACGCCTGTCGGAGACCTTCATCGCCAACGAGATCTACCTGCTCGAACAGATGGGCCTGCGGCTGCGGCTGTTCTCGATCAAGCGCGAGGACGAGCCGCAGGTGCACCCGGTGGTGAGGGCCATCAGGGCGCCGCTGCAATACCTGCCCAAGGCCACCAGCCTGTCGGGCTCCAATCTGCCCGGATGGCTGGTGAGGAACCTCCCCGGCTTCGCCCGCGCCCACCTGAAGGTGGCGATCTGCCATCCGCTGCGCTACCTGTCGGTGCTCGGCAGCGCGCTGGCCATGAGCTGGCGCTTCCGCCGCGGGCCGACCACGCTGCGCAAGGTCTTCGTCAAGGAATTCCTGCAGGCCGGCTGCATCGCCGCCGAGGTTCTCGACGACGACAGCATCGCGCACCTGCACGGCCATTTCTGCCACGGCGTCGCCACCATCACCTGGTTCGCCAGCCGGCTGACCGGGCTGCCGTTCAGCTTCACGGCCCATGCCAAGGACATCTACCAGAGCGAGCAGAACCCGGGCGATCTGCTCGAACGCAAGCTCGCCGCGGCGAGCTTCGTGGCCACCTGCACGGCCGCCAACGCCGAAGTGCTGAGGGCCCGCTGTCGAGACGCGAGCGTCGTGCATACCATCTACCACGGTCTCGACACCGAGTATTTCGCGCCACTGCCCAGGACCGGCAAGGATCTGCCGATCATCCTGTCGGTCGGCCGCTTCGTCGAGAAGAAGGGCTTCGAGCACCTGGTGGACGCCTGCCACCTGCTGAAGCAGGCCGGGCTGCGCTTCGGCTGCGTGATCGTCGGCGAGCCCGGCAGCGCACTGGAATCGATCCGCGAGCAGATCTCGCGGCTCGGTCTGGCCGACAGCATCCGGCTGCGCAGCGCGGTGACGCAGGACCAGTTGCGCGAGATCTACCGCCACGCGCGCCTGTTCGCGCTGCCCTGCCAGGTCATGGAAGACGGCGACCGGGACGGCATCCCGAACGTGCTGGCCGAGGCGATGGCGATGGGGCTGCCGGTCGTGTCGACCCCGATCTCGGGCATCCCGGAGCTGATCGCGGACGGCGAGCACGGCCTGCTGGTACCGCCGCGGGATCCGGCTGCGCTGGCCGCGGCGCTGCGCAGACTGCTCACCGACGACGAATTGCACCGGCATCTGTCGCGCAACGGTCGCGCTCGGATCTGCGCCCGCTTCGACTCGCGCCGCACGACGCTGGCGCTGCGCGAACTGTTCGCACGCCAGATCGCGCAGGAGGTCGCCGCATGACCACCGGCGAACTCGAGCTGGCCGAGCTGCCGACCCGCCTGGCGCCGCTGTTCCAGGCGCCGTGGGAGGCACTCGACGACCAAGCGCTGCTGGCACACTTCGGCAGCCGCCGCGAGGCCGCCTTCTATCCGGTGGCCGACCCGGACGAAACCCGGCCCGACAAGATCGAGGCGATGCTGGACGGCCGCTTCGAATTCAACGGCGAAAGCCATCAACTGCCCGATCCGCTGCGCTGGCTCGAGAACCCGAGCGAGGACGTGGAGTGGCACATCCTGCTGCACAAGTTCTACTACGCGGTCGGACTCGGCATGCGCTACGCGGAAACCGGCGAAGTACGCTATGCACAACGCTGGAGCCGGCTGATCGACGGCTGGATCGAGTCGGTGCCGGCCGGCTTCATCGCCGCCGACGTCACCGGCCGCCGGGTGCAGAACTGGATCTACAGCTACTACTACTTCGTCGCGACGGCACGGCCGTCGCCGATCGAGCCGGCTTTCCACCGACGCCTGCTGACCTCGATCGCCGAACAGGTCGACTACCTGTGCGAGAACCTGACGCCGGCGCGCAACCACCGCACGCTGGAGCTGTACGCGATCTTCCTGGCTTCGGTGGCGTTTCCGGAGATGGCGCACGCGGCGCAATGGCAGGCCTTCTCGCTGGCCCGGTTGGAGGAGAACATCCGCACCGACCTGCTGCCGGACGGCGTGCAGATCGAGCTGTCCAGCGACTACCACCAACTGGTGCTGAAAAACTATCTGAACGTGCGCCGGCTGGCCGCGATAAACGGCATCGCGATCGCGCCGGACATGGACAGCGCGCTGATCCGCGCGCTCGAATTCAGCATGCACGTGCACAAGCCGGACGGCATCGTGCCCAGCCTGTCGGACGGCGACGCGCGCAGCTTCCTCGATCTGCTGGCGATCGGCGCGACCCTGTATCGGCGCGAGGACTTCCGCTACGTGGCCAGCGGCGGCACCGAGGGCAGTCCGCCGGCCAACACGCTGGCCCGCTTCCCGCACGCCGGCTACACCGTCGTGCGCGACCACTGGGGCACCGGCGGCAGGCGCTTTCGCGATGCCCAGTACCTGGTCTTCGACTGCGGTCCACTGGGCGCCGGCAACCACGGCCACTTCGACTGCCTGAACTTCGAGCTGGCCGCCTTCGGCCGCTCGCTGGTCGTGGACCCGGGCCGCTACACCTATTCGGAGGCCGGCACGACCAACTGGCGCATCCGCTTTCGCGGCACCGAGGCCCACAACACGGTGTGCGTGGACGGCCACAACCAGACCCTCTATCTGCCCCGTCCGGTCAAGGACGGCACACGCCACCGGCACGGCTCGGTGCGCCACAAGATCTCGGGCCCGGAACCGCAGGCGACGATGCACGAGGTGCTCGAGCGCGACGACCTGGTCTTGCTGCACGGCTCGGTTCGCAGCCATGTCTATGATGCGGTCCATAGCCGGCGGATCGTCTTCGTCGACCGCAGCTACTGGATCGTCTCGGACTGGCTCGACGCGCCTACGCACCACCACTACGCGCTGCGCTTCCAGCTCGGCGAGGCCGCGCTGGGCGGCGTCGAGCGGGCCGAGAGCCGCGCACCGCTGCTGCGCACGCCGGGCCTGCTGGTGGCCCAGCCGGAAGATCCGGCCATCGACCTGGCCGTCGAATCGAGCTGGATCTCGTACCGCTACGGGGAAAAGCTGCCGGCACCGCGGCTGTGCTTCCGCACCGCCGCTCGCAGCGCCGGCTTCGACACCGTGCTGTTGCCGTGGGAGGGATGCTCGCCGCCGCTGTCGGTACGCCGGCTGGAGCCGGTGGCGCTGGACCCGGCGGCGGGGCCCGCCGCGCTGATCGAGATCGAAACCGAGGTCGGCGCGACGGCCTTCCGCGACCTGTGGTTCCACTCGCGCCTCGGCGGCAACGGACGCTGGTCCTTCGACGGCTATGAATTCACCGGCCGCTGGCTGTGGCTGCGCGAGGACCGCCACGGCCGCATTACCAAGACCCGGGCCAGCACCGGCGCAAGTCTCACCTATCGCGGCCTGGACGTGCCGCTGGCGGAATGAGATGGACATGGCCGTACACCTCCCCCGCGACGCACGCCTGCCTCAGCTGGCCCGCGCGGTCGATGCCGAAGCGATGCGGCAAGTGTTCGACGCGGCGCTGGCCGGGCACGGCGCGCAGCGCGTGACCGGCTGTCGCGTCGATCGCGTCAAGTACCGTCCGGGACGCAACTGCACGGTCTCCTACCGCCTGCGGATTCGCGACGAACACCGCAGCTGCAGCTACGAACAACGTGCCGCCGGCCGCTTCTGCCCGGCCGACGAGGCCGCGCGCCGGCAAGCCCGCAGCGCATCCGTGGTCAAGCACGCCAGCCGCTGCGGCAAGTCCTCGCTGCTGCTGCCCGAGCTCGGCCTGTTTGCCTGGTTCCTGCCCAACGACCCGAAACTGTCCACGCTGCCGGTGCTGCTCGAGGCCATCCGCGACGGCGGCAGCGCGCTGGCCGAAGCGCTGGCGGTCATGACCGGG
The DNA here is from genome assembly GCA_050305135.1 of Rhodocyclaceae bacterium. GTDB lineage: Bacteria > Pseudomonadota > Gammaproteobacteria > Burkholderiales > Rhodocyclaceae > Cognatazoarcus. The sequence continues at coordinate 7,988 of JBNLET010000201.1, forward strand.
GAGGCGTGCAACGCGGGCGCCCAGCGGGCGGCGCTGCTGCAGTATGTGCCCGAGTCCCGCGCCTGTGCGCGCTTCGACGTGCGCCTCGGGCGCAAGCGGAGGGCCCGGCTGTATGCCAAGATCAGCAGCGACGGCGGCGGTGCCGCGACCCAGCGCCTGATGCAGGCCCTGTACGACAGCCCGGCCTGCCGCGACGGGCTGCTGCGCGTTCCGCGCCCGCTGCTGTGGCAGCAGCATAGCGGGCTGCACTGGCAGGCCGCGCTTCCCGGCCTGCCCTTGCTCGAACGCCACCCGCACTGCCCGCCGACGATCGCGGCCGCCGTCGGCGCCCTGGCGGCCGCGCTGCACGACACGCCGGTGCCGCAGCTGCGCCGTCTCGGCAGCGACCAGTTGCTCGGCGATCCTACCGCCTGCGCGCGCATGCTGGGCAGCGTCGAGCCGGCCTGGAACGCGACGCTGGACAGGCTCATGAAGCGGCTCGAAGACGACGCCGCGGGCGTCCGTTCGCTGCCCCACGCCACGCTGCACGGCGACCTGCACCCGCGCAACATCCTGATCGACGGCACGCAGCTGTCGCTGGTGGATCTCGACGGCCTGGTCGGCGGCCCTGCCGTGCTCGAACTCGGCTCGTGGATCGCCGACAGCCTCTACCGGGCCATGCTGTCCGAGACGCCGCTCGAGAACGCGCAGCATGCCACAGCCGCCCTGCTGGACGCCTACACGGCCCGCAGCCGCCAGCCGGTCGAGGGCCGTCCGCTGGCCTGGGCGACGGCCAGGGCCTTGCTGTGCGAGCGCGCCTACCGTGGCGTGGCGAACCTCAAACCGGGCCGCTTCGAGCGCGTCCCGGCCCTGCTCACGCTGGCCTGTCGGATCGCCGACAACGGCGACGTCCTGGCGCCGCTGCCGAGTTGAAGCCATGGAACGCATCGCCCGCCCCTTCCTCGACGACGCCCATGCCGCCACGACGCTGTCCACCACCGTCCCGAGCTATCGCGACGGCACCTGGCAGATCCTGTCGTGCCGCGTCGCCCAGAGCCGGCGACGCATCTCGCGCCGCCTGCTGCGCGAGGGCGGGCTGTGGCTCGGCGTGGTGTGGCAACTGGAGGTGGCGGACTGCGACAGCGGCCGCAGCGGCGAGCAGTGGCTGTACGGCCGCTTCTACCACGGCCGCCAACACCTGCAGCACTGGCGGCGGGAAGCCGCCGCCGCCCGTGCCGAGCCGCGCTTCGCGGCAGCGGTGGACTGCGTGCCGGAAGCCGGCCTGGTGTTGTGGGCGCTGCCGAACGATCCGTCGATGGGCCAGTTGGCGACCTTTCTCGAGCCGGCCGCGCTGGCCGGGCACCTGCCATCCGCGCTGGGTCCGGGCCTCGCCGCCGGGACCAGCGCCCGCATCGTCCGGCACGAGGCCGAGGAGCACTGCACGGCCCGCTTCCAGACCGTGCGCGGCGGCCAACCGAGCGCCTTCTACGGCAAGTGCTATGCCGACCAGCGCTGGCTCGGCGCCCACGACGGGCTGGACGCGCTGTGGCGCCAGGCCGCCATCGATCCGCAGGCCTTCGCGGTCGGCCGGCCGCTGGGCAGCAGCGCCGAGCTCGGCACCGTGTGGCAGGACGAGGTCCGCGGCACGGCGCTGGCAACGGTGCTGCACGGGTCCGGCGGCGGCGAGGTGATCGTCCGCCTGGCCGAAGCCCTGCACCGCTTCCAGGCCGACGGGCCGCGCCAGGGGCGGGCCACAAGCCACTCCGAGTCGATCGAGCTGGCCGCCAAGTGGCGCAAGAAGCTGCTGCTGGCCGAACCCGCGCTGGCCGAGGCGACCGATCCGGTGCTCTCGCTGTTGCGGCAGGCGCCGTCCGGCCAGTGCCGGGAAGTGCCTGTGCACGGCGACTTCCACATTGACCAGATGTCGTGGAACGGCGAGCGCATCGCGCTGTTCGACTACGACAATCTGGCGCTCGGCTCGCCGATGCGCGACCTGGCGGACTGCATCAGCCAACTGCTGTGTCGCGCGGACGAAGGCCACTGGCGGGCCATCGCGGCGAGATTGCTGCTCGCCTACCTGGCCGGCTGCAACAGCGGCTTCGACGACCGGGACTTCGAGTGGCATCTGCGCCTGATGCTGATGCGCAAGGCCTACAGCTTCCTGGTGCGCAGCCGCCGCGGCTGGCGCGAGCAGAGCCGGCGTGCGCTCGAGATGGCGCTGGCCGGCGTCGAGGCCTTGTCGCCGGCGCCACAGGGGGTGGCGGCATGAGGATGCCGCCGCGCTTCCGCCGCATCGTCATCGACGCCCTGGCCGAGATGAAGCTGCCGCTGACGGTCGCCGCGCTGTCGCTGGCCGGCGTGATGGTGACCAACCTGCTGGCGCCCTGGCCGCTGAAGATCATCTTCGACCACATCCTGCTCGAGAAACCGCTGCCCGAACTGCTGGCGCCGGTGCACACGGTGCTTGCGCACGGACAGTGGTTCGCGCTGTGCACGATGGCCGGCGCGATCTGCCTGATCGCGCTGTTCGCGGCGGTGTTCGCCTACCTGCAGGTGTTCGCCACCGCCAAGGTCGGCCATTTCATCACCTACCGGCTGCGCAGCGAGCTGTTCGCCCACCTGCAGCGGCTGTCGCTCGGTTTCCATAGTGACCACCGCAGCGGCGAGCTGATCACCAAGGTGGCCAGCGACACCAACATGTTGCGCGACATGTTCGCCGAATGGTCGCTGACCTTCGTCGCCCATTTCCTGACGCTGCTGGCGATGCTGGCGGTGATGTTCGCGATCAACTGGCGCCTGGCGCTGGTGGTGGCGACCTCGCTGCCGCCGCTGCTGGCGGTGATCTACTTCCTCAACAAACGGGTCAAGGCCTCGGTGCGCGCGCAGCGCCGCTACGAGGGGGCGATGACCTCGCGCCTGAACGAGGTCTTGTCGTCGATGCAGCTGGTGCAGGCCTTCGGCCGCCAGAGCTTCGAGGAGCGGCGCTTCCAGGAGGAGATCGAAGGCAACTTCCATTCCGGCGTGCGCACCGCCCGCAATACCGGCGCGATCACCCGCGCGATCGTGCTGGTGTCGGCGATCGGCACCGCGATCACGGTCCTGGTCGGCGCCTGGCAGGTGCTGGAGGGCCATCTCACGCCGGGCGAACTGCTGATCTTCCTGGCCTACGTGCAGAGCCTGTACAAGCCGGTCAAGGATCTCGGCAGGCTGTCGGCCAAGTTCTCCCGCGCCGCGGTCAGCGCCGCGCGCATCGGCGAGATCCTGGCGCTCGAACCCGACGCCGCCGACGAGCCCGGCGCGCTCGAGATCGGCCGGCCGGCCGGCGAGATCGTGTTCGAGGACGTCAGCTTCGGCTACCGCGCCGGACGGCCGGTGCTGGACAAGGTCTCGCTGCGCATCGCGGCCGGCGAGCGGGTGGCGCTGGTCGGCCCGAGCGGCGCCGGCAAGTCCACGCTGCTGTCGCTGCTGCTGAGGCTGTACGAACCGGACTCGGGCCGCATCCTGATCGACGGCATCGACATCCGGCGCTTCCGCCGCGACAGCCTGCGCAGCCAGATCGGCATCGTGCTGCAGGACAACCTGCTGTTCGGCGTCTCGGTGCGCGAGAACATCGCCTATGGCTGTCCGGAGGCCGACGACGGCCGCATCGAGGCCGCCGCGCGCGCGGCACGGGCGCACGAGTTCATCGTCGATCTGCCCGACGGCTACGACACCGAACTGGGCGAGCGCGGCGCCACGCTGTCGGGCGGACAGCGACAGCGCATCTGTCTGGCGCGCGCGCTGGTCAAGGAACCCGCGATCCTGGTGATGGACGAGCCGACCTCGGCGGTGGATGCCGTCTCGGCGCGGCTCATCAACGAATCCGTGGCGCGGGTGCACGCCGGCCGCACGCTGCTGGTCATCGCCCACGACTACGCCGACATGCGCGGCTACGACCGCATCCTGGTCATGAAGGACGGGCGGCTGGTCGAATCCGGCCGCCACGACAACCTGATGGAGGCCCGAGGCGCCTACCTGGCGCTGGTGGAACGCCGTGCTTGATCCCCTCCCCGCTCCCCGACCCGACCGCCGCCCGGTGTTGCTGTTCTACTGCCAGCACTCGCTGGGCATCGGTCATCTGACCCGCAGCTTCGCCCTGACCCGGGCGCTCGTGGATCGCTTCCGCATCGTCTTCCTGAACGGGGGGCCGATCCCCGACGGGGTGCCGATCCCCGACGGAATCGACATGATCGACCTGCCGCCCCTCGGCATGGACGACGGCCATACCCTGGTGAGCCGTGAACGGGGCCGCAGCGTCGCCGACGCCCGCCAACGCCGCCGCGAGCTGATCCTCGATGCGGTCAAGGACTACCGTCCCGCGCTCCTGCTGATCGAGCTGTTTCCGTTCGGC
>JBNLET010000202.1:0-13631 GCA_050305135.1 Rhodocyclaceae bacterium
GGGTCGCGGCCCCGGCGCCGCGTCGGCGGCCGCCACCGAGCGCCGGCCGATCCGGCGTCCCAGCGTGCGGTACAGCTGCTCGGCCCGCACCGGCTTGGTGAGGAAATCATCCATGCCCGAATCGAGGCAGGCCTGCCGGTCTTCGTTGCTGGCGTTCGCCGTCATCGCGATGACGCAGAGTCCCTGCAGGCCGGGCATCGCACGCAATGCCCGAGTCGCCTCATGTCCGTCCATCTGCGGCATCTGCACGTCCATCAGCACGCAATCGACCTCCTCCTTGCGCAACAGCTCGATCACTTCGGTGCCGTTGCGGGCGAGAAACGCCGTCACGCCGGCCTGCTCCAGCATTTCTGCCGCGACCTGCTGGTTGAACTCGTTGTCTTCCGCCAGCAGCACCCGCCGGCCCCGCAGAGAGTCCGGCGGCGAAGCGAAATCCGTCGCCGCCGAGCCGGCCTCGGCCGCCGGTTCCAGCTCGGGTAGCATGTCGCGCTCGAGCCAGCAGCTGAACCAGAACGTCGAGCCCACGCCGGGGGTGCTGTCCACGCCCACTTCGCCGCCCATCAACTCGACCAGTTGCTTGCTGATCGCCAGCCCCAGGCCGGTGCCGCCGAACTGGCGAGTGGTCGAGGTGTCGGCCTGGTGGAAGGGCTGGAACAACTGCTCGATCTCGCCGCGGCTGATGCCGATGCCGGTATCGGTGACCTCGAAGCGCAGCCGGACCTCGCTGCCGCGACGGCCGAGCGCCAGGATGCGCACGGTCACCAGGCCCGAGTCGGTGAACTTGACCGCGTTGTTGGCGTAGTTCAGCAGCACCTGGCTGACTCGCAGCAGATCGCCGCACAGGTGCTGCGGTACCTCGTCGGCCACGTCGACGGCGAATTCGAGCCCCTTCGCCTCGGCGCGCGGGCCGACCATCACGATCAGCCCGTCGGTCAGCTCGTTGATCGAGAAGGCGGTGTGCTCCAGCATCAGCTTGCCGGCCTCGATCTTCGAGAAATCGAGGATGTCGTCGATGATGCCGAGCAGGTGCTCACCGGAGATGCGGATCTTTTCCAGGTAGTCGCGCTGGGCCGGCGACAAGCCGGTATTCAGCGCCAGATGGGCCATGCCGAGCACGCTGTTCATCGGCGTGCGAATCTCGTGGCTCATGTTGGCGAGGAATGCGCTCTTGGCCTGGTTGGCCGACTCCGCCTCGCGGATCTTCTGTTGCAGCGCCGCCGTGGCGCGGCGCACACGCGACTCCAGCGTCGAGCGGTGTTCGCGCGACACCGCCTCGATGCGCGAGTACTGCGCGAAGACGAAGAAGAAACAGGCCAGGATCAGCAGCACCGAGCCCGCCATCATCAGCGTCAGCCGCTGCTGGCGTTCCTTCCAGTCGGTCAGCAGCGATTGCTCCGACACCGCCGTGAACACCGCCAGTTCCGGAAAACCCGGCACCGGCAGCTGTTCGAAGATGTAGCCTGCGCGCTGTTGCCAGCCGACCGAACGCCAGCTCTCGCCGAAGCGGCCCGCCGCCAGCGCCTCGCCGACGTTCCTGACCCGCCGCAGGGTATGGGTGTCGTCGGGCAGATTGCAGGCGGCGATGATCTGGCCGTCGTCGTTGGCCAGGGCGATCTCGAAATCGGTCGAGAAATGCACCTTGTCGCACAAGGTGTCGAAGTAGCGTGGCTCGATGGCCGAAAACATCACGCCGGCGAAGCCGCCGTCCACGGCGTTGATGCGCAGCGTCAGCGCATAGGTCAGGCGCCCGGTGTTGCCGCCCAGGAACGGTCCCCAGCGCATGCGCTGGACGCCGCTCGAGAGGGCCTGGAAGTAGGGCCGCGAGGTGACGTTAAGGGTCGGCGCGGGAAACAGCGAGGAATGGAAACGCTGCGCACCGTTGCGATCGAAGACGATGAAGTCGCGCAGCTGCGGCAGCGCGCTGGTCTTGCGCCGGGCCAGCAACTCGTGGCCGCGCCCCTCCTGCCAGTCCTCCCAATCGGCGGCGGTCTGGATCGACAGCCGCATCTCGTTGGCGATCGCATCCACCGCATACAGGCTGCGCGCCGCGTGCTCGGCGAAGATGTGCCCGTAGTCGGAAGCCTTGCGCCGCCCTTCCTGCAACTGCTGGCCACGGGTCAGGTAGTAGTCGTAGCCGAAGGTCGCCAGCAGCACCGACACGCACACCGCGGCGGCCAGGAAGATGATCGCCTTGTGAGGCAGGACGCCCTGCACCAGACCGGAGCGGGCGGGATCCGAGCCGCGGTCGTTCGAGGGGTCCGTATTGGTCGAGGTCATGAGCGCGCGCAGTGGGCCCGGCCGGCAGCTGCTGCCGGAGCAATCGCATCAAGCCGAAAAAGTAACACAAGCTTGCGCCGAGAGCCCGTTGGCATGCCCCTGCCGGGCATCGCCCGATACCGCCCATCGAACCGGTTCCGGGACGGCGGCCCGGCGCGGTGCGCGACAGCGCCATCCAGCTGGACCAGGACGGCACCGTTGGCGCGCTGCAGCAGATCGAGCGAGCGGCCCGAAGACGGCGGCGTCAGCGCGGCCGGCTGTCCCAGATCCGGCCGAGCCGCTTGATGCTGACCGGCATCGGCGTCTTCAGCTCCTGCGCGAACAGGCCGACGCGCAACTCCTCCAGCAGCCAGCGGAACTCCTCCAGCGCCGGCTCGGTGACGCCGGCCTTGCGCTTGGCCAGCCACTCGCGCTGCCAGGCCTGCGCCAGGCGCTGCCAGTCGGCCATCGATTGGGCGTCGCGCTCAGGGTTGTTGCGCAGCTTGTCGATGCGCGCCAGCACCGCCTTCAGGTAGCGCGGCAGCTGGCTCAGCCGCTCCCAGGGATGCGCCAGCAGGAAGTCCTTCGGCAACAGCGCCTCGAGTTGCGCCTCGACGTCCTCGACCACTTTCGGAAAGGCCTTCAGTTGCCCGAGGCGCTTGCGGATCGACGCATGTTCGGCGGCGATCTGTCCGGCCAGCCGCATGAACTCCTGCGCGATCAGCGTGATGCGGGGCTTGGCTTCGCGGCAGCGGGCCTCGAAGCCGTCGGCCGAATCCGGCAGCGGTTCCACCAGGCAGGCCCGGCCGAGCGCCGCCGCCACCAGCCAGGCCTTCAGTTCCGCTTCGCTGCCGTAGGCCATGAACTGCAGCGCCAGCTCGCGCATGCCGGGCAGCCGCTCGATGGCCCGCACCTGGTCCTTCAGCTTCAGCGCGAACAGCCGCGTCAGGCCCTGGCGGTGCACGCGCGCCGCCTCCTCGGGCGTATCGAAGGGGCGCAGGCTGACCGCGTCGCCGTCGTCGTGCAGCGCCGGGAAGCCGATGATCTCGCGCTTGCCGACGCGCACTTCGAGCAGTTCCGGCAACTCGCCGAAGCTCCACTCGGTCAGGCCGGACAGGCTCGCCGCCACTTCCGCGCCGGCGTCGGCGCCGGCAGCCGGCGCGCTTTCGGCCTCGGCCGCCGACAGCGACTCGGGCTTGATCCGCGCCTGCTCGAAGGCGGCGGCGATGCTGCCGTGGAAGCGCGCCCGCAGCTCGGACAGGTTGCGCGACTGGCCCAGCACCCTGCCATGCTCGTCGATGACGCGGAAGTTCATGAAGCAGTGGGCATGGAGGTTCTCGCTGCGAAAGCTCTCGACCGGCAGCTTGAGGCTGACCCGCTCCTCGACGAAGCGCTGCAAGGCCTTCAGCAAGGGCTCCTCGCTCGACACCTCGCCGCCCTCCAACTGGGCCAGGAAGTCGGCCGCGCTGGCCCCGATCGGTTGCAGCCGGTGGCGATGCTTCTGCGGCACGGTGCGCAACAGCGCCGCCACCTTCTCCTCCAGCAGCCCGGGCACCAGCCATTCGCAGCGGCTGGCCGGCACCTGGTTCAGCATCGCCAGCGGCACGCTCAGCGTGACGCCGTCGTCGGCCTCGCCCGGCGCGTGCAGGTAGCCGAGCTTGAGCTTGCGGCCGAGCACCGTCAGGCTGGCCGGGAAGCGCTCGGTGGTGATGCCCTCGGCCTCGTGCCGCATCAGCTGTTCGCGCGACAGGAACAACAGCTTCGGCGCGCCGCGCTCGGCCTGCCGGCGCCAGGCCTCGAAGCCCGCCAGGTCGATCACGTCCTGCGGCAGTTTGGCGTCGTAGAAGGCGAAGATCAGCGCCTCGTCCACCAGCACGTCGGGCCGGCGCGACTTGTGTTCGAGCCGCTCGACCTCGGCCACCATGCGGCGGTTGTGCTGCAGGAAGGGCATCTGCTTCGCGCTGCCCTCGGCGATCTGGCCCTCGATCAGGCCGTCGCGGATCAGCAGTTCGCGGCACAGCGCCGCATCGACCTCGGCATAGCCGACGCTGCGCCGGCCGTACAGCAGCAGCCCGTGCATCGTGCCGCGTTGCCAGGCGCGCACCGCGCCCTGCCCCTTTTCCCAGTGCGGCTCGAAGGCGTGGCGGCGGACCAGGTGGGCGCCCACCTCCTCCAGCCACTCCGGCTCGATGCGCGCCAAGCAGCGGCCGAACAGGCGCGAGGTGTCCACCAGCTCGGCGGCCACGATCCACTTGCCGGCCTTCTTCGCCAGCGTCGACCCCGGATGGGGCCAGAACCTGATGCCGCGGGCGCCCAGATAGGCGCCGGCCTGCGGCCCGCCGGCGTCTTCGATGCGGCAGCCGACATTGCCCAGCAGGCCGGCCAGCAGCGCCTTGTGGATCTGCTCGTAGTCGGCCGGCAGCCGGTTCTCCTTCCAGCCGTGCTCGGCGCACAGCGTGTGCAACTGGTTGTGCACGTCGCGCCATTCGCGCAAGCGCAGCCAGGACAGGAAATGCTGCCGGCACCAGGCCTTCTGCTTGCTGTTCGTTTCGTGCCGCAGCACCTCGCCCCAGGCCTTCCAGGCGTGCAGATACCAAAGGAACTCCGACTTCTGGTCCTGTTCGCCGCCGCGCAGGCGGGCATGCGCCTGGTCGGCCGCGGCGGACGACTCCTGCGGCCGTTCGCGCGGATCCTGCACCGACAGCGCGGCGGCGATCACCAGCACCTCGGCCAGGCAGCCTCGTTCGCGGGCGGCCAGGATCATGCGGCCGATCTTCGGGTCCAGCGGCAGACGCGCCAGTTCCTGGCCGATCGTCGTCAGCGCCCGCGCCGGCGAATCGTCCACCGCGCCCAGTTCGGCCAGCAGGTTGTAGCCGTCGGACACCATCTTGTCGGCCGGCATGTCGATGAACGGGAAGTCCGCCATCTCGCCGAGCCGCAACGACTTCATGCGCAGGATCACGCCGGCCAGCGAGGCGCGCAGCAGCTCCGGTTCGGTATGCGCGGGCCGGCGCCCGAAGTCGTCCTCGTCGTACAGCCGCAGGCACACGCCGTCGGCCACCCGGCCGCAGCGGCCGGCGCGCTGGCGGGCGGCGGACTGGGCGATCTTCTCGACCTGCAGCTGCTCCACCTTGTTGCGGTGCGAATAGCGCTTGACCCGCGCCAGCCCGCTGTCCACCACGTAGCGGATGCCCGGCACCGTCAGCGAGGTCTCGGCCACGTTGGTGGCCAGCACGACGCGCCGGCCGCGGCTGGGCGCGAAGACCCGCGCCTGCTCCTGCGCCGACTGGCGCGCGAACAACGGCAGGATCTCGGTGCCGGCGGCGTGGTGGGCCTTGCGCAAGGCCTCGGCGGCCTCGCGGATCTCGCGCTCGCCGGGCAGGAACACCAGCACGTCGCCGGGACCGCAGCGCTGCGCCTCGTCCACGGCATCCACCAGCGCGTCGTACAGGTCCGCCCCCTTGCGGCGCGGCCCGCCGCGGCCGTCGTCGCGCTGCCCGGCCTCCTCGACCGGCCGGTAGCGCATCTCGATCGGATACAGCCGGCCCGACACCTCCAGCACCGGCGCCGGACGGCCCGAGCGGTCGGCGAAGTGGCGCGCGAAGCGCTCGGCGTCCAGCGTCGCCGAGGTGACGACCAGCTTCAGGTCCGGCCGCCGCGGCAGCAGCTTCTTCAGGTAGCCGAGCAGGAAGTCGATGTTCAGGCTGCGCTCGTGGGCCTCGTCGAGGATCAGCGTGTCGTAGGTCGTCAGGCTCGGATCGCCCTGCGTCTCGGCCAGCAGGATGCCGTCGGTCATCAGCTTGACGTGGCTGGCCGGCGACAGCCGGTCGGTGAAGCGGATCTTGTAGCCCACCGCCTGCCCCAGCTCGCTACGCAGCTCCTGCGCGATGCGGCTCGCGGTCGCGCGCGCGGCCAGCCGGCGCGGCTGCGTGTGGCCGATCAGCCCGGCTGCGCCGCGGCCGATGTCGAGGCAGATCTTCGGCAGCTGGGTGGTCTTGCCGGAACCGGTCTCGCCACAGACGATGACGACCTGGTGGTCGCGGATCACCGCGGCGATCTCCTCGCGCCGCTGGTTGACCGGCAGCTCGGGCGGGAAGTCCGGCTTCGGCAGGCGCGCCCGGCGCTCGGCGCAGGCCGCCAGCGAGCTCTCTAGGTCGCTGCGCAGCGGCGGCGGCAGTGCTTCGAGCGTCGCCGGCCGGCTCTTCAGCCCGCGCAGCCGCTTGCGCAGCTTCGGCCGATCGGCGCACAGGCAGTCCTCGAGCAGTTCGAACGGGGTTTTCGACATCAGGCCTGCGGACGGGCGATGTTGCGGAATCCCTGCGCGGTCGGCGTGGCGGGCGGCCACTGGGCGAGCAAGGCGGCAGGATTCATGGCGTGCGGGGATTCGGCAAAGGCTCGATTGTAACTGCTGGCCGGCCGACCGAGCCGGCCCGCCACGGAACATGTAAGGATCGCTGCGGCCCGCCGGTCCCTGCTCCAGGGAGGCCCTCTCGAATGCTGCTTTCTTTCGGCAAGCGACAACTCTTCGATCAGACCGTGCGCGCATTCAGCAGCGAGCTGTACCGCTTCGCGCTGTGGCTGTGCCGCGACCGCTTCATCGCCGAGGAGTTGGTGCAGGAGACGTTCTCCCGCGCCTGGGCGGCCTGGGACAAGCTGCGCGACCCCGGCAACCCGAAGCCCTGGCTGCTGACCATCCTGCGCCACGAGCACGCCCGGCTGTACGAGCGCAAGCAGCTCGAATACAGCGACGACGACCTGGAGGATTTGTCGATCTCCGACCAGCGCGACCTGGCCGGCGAATACGAGCTGGCGCAGCTGATCGCCGCGTTGCCGCTGAGCCTGCGCGAACCCTTCCTGCTGCAGACGCTGGGCGGCTTTTCGTGCGCCGAGATCGCCGCGCAGCTCGGCATCTCGGAAGGGGCGGCAATGGTGCGCCTGACGCGGGCCCGCCAGGCGCTGCGCCGCCTGCTCGCCGACGGCGACGCGCCGGGCCGAAGGCATGGGGGGCAACCGGCATGACTCATCGGATCACCGACGCCGGCTGCCTCGAGTTCCGCCGCGCCAAGCTCGCCGACCCGGCGCGCCTGCCGGCACCGGCGCGCGCCCATCTGGCCGCCTGCAGCCGTTGCCAGGTGTTCGCGCGGCAAGTCGATGCGGGCGAGGCGCGCATTGCCGAAACCCTGCACGTGGCGGTGCCGGACGGGCTGGCCGAGCGGGTCCTGCTGCACGTCCATTCGCGCCGCGGCAAGCCGGCCTGGCGCCTGCTCGCGATGGCCGCCAGCGTGTTGCTGAGCGTCGGCATCGGCCTGACGATCTGGCTGCCGGCAAGCCGGCAGGATTTTGCCCGCTACGCGATCCAGCACGTGCTGCACGAACCGGAAGCGTTTTCCGAACACCGGCTGGCCGATCCGCGCGAATTCGGCACCGTGCTGGCGCGCTTCGGCGGCGAGATCCGCCGGCCGCTCGGCACCGTCCGCTACATGAAGCTGTGTCCGGTGCCGGGCGGCACCGGCTGGCACATCGTGCTCGATACCGAGTACGGGCCGGTCACCTTGTTGCTGATTCCCGGCGCACGCGCCGACCGGAACGTGTTCGAAGCCGAACTGAAGGGGCTGGCCGCCGCGGCGCGGCCGGCCGGGGATGGCTGGTACGCGGTGGTGACCGATTCCCGCGACAAGCTCGACGCGGTCGACGACATGCTGCGCCAGCGGGTGCGCTGGCGCATCTGATCAAGCCAGCGGCGGCAGCTCTTCCAGCGTGTCGAGGCGGTCCGAGAGGAGCGCCGCGTAGGCCGGCGGCGGCAGCGCCGGCGCGAACAGGAAGCCCTGCATCACCGGACAGCCGACGCCGAGCAGGTGGCGCGCCTGATCGATGGTCTCGACGCCTTCGGCCACCAGGCCGAGCCCCAGCGTGCCGGCCATCGCGACGATCGACGAGATGATCGCCACGTCCGAGCGATCCACCTCGATGTCGCGCACGAAGGACTTGTCGATCTTCAAGGCGCTCAGGCTGAAGCGCTTCAGGTAGGCGAGCGAGGAATAGCCGGTGCCGAAGTCGTCCACCGCCACCTTGATGCCGCGCCGCGCCAGATCGTCGAGGATCCGGGCAGCCAGTTCCGGATCGCCGAGCAGCGCGCTCTCGGTCAGTTCGAACTCGATGTCGCGGCCGTCGAGGCCGTAGCGCTCGAGTTCCCGGGTCACCGTGTCCACCAGGCCGGCAAAGCGAAAATGGGCGGCCGACAGGTTGATCGCCACACTCAGGCGGGGCAGGCCCTGATCCCGCCACTGGGCAACCTGGCGGCAGACCGTGGCGATGACCCACTCGGACAGCGGAATGATCAGGCCGATCTCCTCGGCCATCGGCACGAAGCGGTCGGGCGGGATGTCGCCGCGTACCGGATCGCGCCAGCGCAGCAGCGCCTCGGCGCCGATCACGCGGCGGCTCGCCAGGTCCACCTTCGGCTGGAAATGCATAGCCAGGCCGAGGTTCAACTCCAGCGCCGCCCGCAGCGCGCTTTCGAGCTGCAGCCGTCCGACCGAGCTGTCGCGCATGCTGGTCGAGTACTCCGTCACCGCACCGCCGATCGGATCGCGCCGGGCCTGGCGCAGCGCGGTCTCCGCGCACTTGAGGAAGTTCTCCGCGTCGCGCGCATGCTCGGGGAAGGTGGCCAGGCCGACGCTGACCTGCATCACGATCGAATGGCGCATCACTTCCAGCGGCGCGCTGACCAAAGCCTTCAGGTCGGCCACACCGGCCAGGATCGACTGTCCGTCGCGCGCCAGTTCGCCGCGCAACATCACCGCGAACTGGTCCGATCCGTAGCGGGCGGCGATCGCCAGTTCGGTGTCGTCGGTGACGTCGCCACCACCGAGCACGCTGCGGGCGTAGTCGCGCACCCTGCCGGCCACCACCTGCAGCACGTGATCGGCCGCATCGCGTCCGAGACTGTCGTTCAGCAGGCCGAAACGATGCAGGTCGAGCAGCAGCACGGCCACCTGCTCGCCGTGGCGCACGGCCCGCACCAGCGTAGCCTCCAGTGCCTCCCGGAAGGCATTGCGGTTGGGCAGGCCGGTGAGCGGATCGAAGTAGGCCAGGTAGCGGATCCGCCGTTCGGCCTCGACCTGGTCGGTGACGTCCTGCACGGTGCCGTGGGCGCCGACGACCTTGCCCGCCGCGTCGATCTCCGGCACCGCGGTGTCGCGCAGCGTATGCACCGAGCCGTCCGGCCAGACGGTACGGTAGTCGAGTTGGTAGGGCTGTCCCTCGCGCAGCTCCTCGAGCGATTCCTCGAGCAGCTCCCGGTCCGCCGGATGGACGTGCGACAGCGGCGCCTCGAGGTGAGCCGAGATGCGCCGGGCGTCCACACCGAACAGCTCCGGGTAGGTCTGCGAGAATTCCAGCCGGTTCGCCTCGCCGTCCCAGTTCCAGCTTCCCATGCGCGCCACGCGCTGCGCCTGCAGCAGACGCTCCTCGCTGACCGCCAGTGCCTGGCGGGTGGCCGCGGCGCGCAGCACGTAGCGCACGCGATGGGTCAGCAGGGTCCAGTTGATCGGCTTCGAGATGTAGTCGGTGGCACCGACCTCGTACGCCTGGTCGATCGATTCGCTGCCCTCCAGCCCGGTCAGCATGATGACCGGCACGTGGGCGCCCTTGCGCGCGGCGCGGATGCGCCGGCACACCGTGAAGCCGTCCCAGTCCGGCATGACCACGTCGAGCAGTACCAGATCGGGCAGCCGGCGCTCGAACTCGGCCAGCGCCGCTTCACCGCCCGCCGCTTCGACGACCTCCAGCCCGGCCGCCTCGAGCGCCTCGACGGTCAGCATCCGCGTCGTTGCGTCGTCGTCGACCACCAGGACCCGCGCGCGCCGTTGTTCCGCCATCACTTCTCGAGCCTCCAGTCGGCCAGGCCTTCTTCGTCCAGCAGGCCCTCGCGCAGCAGCGCGCGCAGGTAGTCGCGGAACGCCGCCTCCATCCGGGCCGGCAGGCCAATGGCCGCATCCGGCCGCGAGGCCTTGACCAGGGTATCGAGTTCGGTCGCCAGCGCCGCGAGTCTCATCGCGCCGACCGAGGCGGCGGCCGACTTGGTCTTGTGGGCAATCTTACGCACATCTTCCCATTCGCCGGCATCGGCGTGCAGCCGCGCCAGACGCAGCGAATCGCCGGTCTCGCCGACGAACATCCTGGTCACGCGGCCCAGCAGCGGCGCCTGCCGATTGCCGTGCACGCCTGGCAGGTCGAGCAGCGGCTCCCATGAAAAAGCCGGCACCCGTCCGCTCGGTGCCTCGACCGGCTCGCTGGCCGGCAGCGAACGGACCTCTTCGGCAGGCGGCGGTGCGCTACGGGCGGCCGAGGGCGGCAACAGCCGCTTCAACACCGCCGCGATCTGGTCCCGGCTGACCGGCTTGGTGAGGTAATCGTTCATGCCGGCGGCGAAACAGGCGTCGCGGTCGTCCTTCAGCGCGTTGGCCGTCAGCGCGACGATCGGCACCTGCCGCTCGCTGCCGCTGCCGCGTTCCGCCTCTCGGATCATGCTGGTGGCGCTCAGCCCGTCCATGACCGGCATCTGCAGGTCCATCAGGATCAGGTCGAAACTGCCGGCGGCGGCGGCGTGCACGGCCTGCTGGCCGTTGCCGGCGGCAGTGACGCGGCAGCCCAGCGAACGCAGGATGGCGCTGGCGATCTCGAGGTTGACCGGGTGATCCTCGGCCAGCAGCACGTCGGCCTCGAAGCTCGCCAGCGCCCTCTGGGCCGGCTCCGGCGGCAGATCGGCCCGCGCCTGGAGGCGTTTCAGCTCGTGGCGGAAAACCGGCTTGGCGAGTACCACGCGGGCGCCGGCGCGGCCGGCCTCCTCGGCATCCACGGTGCCGTTGATGCGCGTCAGCGCGGCCACCTTCAAGGCGCGGCCCTTCAGCTTGGCGATCGCCTCGAGGCTGTCGGCGTCGCTCACGCTGCGGTCGACGACGGCCCAGTCGAAGCTCTGCTGTTCGGCAGCGGACAGCAGCTCGGCAAGCGTACTGTAGGCGAACATGCGCCAGCCGAAGCCCCGTCCCTGACCGCACAGCGCCTCGCGCAACGCGTGGCTCGAGGCCAGCACCGCCACCACCAGCGGCTGTGGCTGCGGCTCGGGCTCGCGCCGCGCCGCGTCCTTGCCTGCCGGCACCCGGGCAAAGACGAAACGGGCGGTGAAGACCGAACCATGTCCTGCGGCAGCCTGGAAATCGATGTCGCCACCCATGCTGCAGGCGAGTTGGCGCGCGATCGCGAGGCCCAGGCCGCTGCCGCCGAAGCGGCGCGCCATAGAGCTGTCGGCCTGCGAGAACGACTCGAACAGACGCTCCCTGGCCTCCGCCGGCACGCCGATGCCGGTGTCCTCGACCTCGGCCTCGATCGTGCAGCGATTCTGCTCGCCATCGCCTTCGCGCAGCCTCAATCGCAACCGCACTTCGCCGGACGGCGTGAACTTGACCGCATTCGACAGCAGATTGCCGAGCACCTGGCGGAACCGGTGCGGATCGCCGCGCAGGCTCTCCGGCACGTCCGGCGCGATCAGCGGTACCAGCTCGAGACCCTTGGCCTGGGCCCGGTCCGCGAACATCGCGGCCGCGTCCTCCGCCACCCGCACGGGCGAGAAATCGACATGCTCGAGATCGAGCTTGCCGGCCTCGATCTTGGAGAAGTCGAGGATGTCGGAAATGATCGCCAGCAACGACTCGCCGGAACTCTGCAGCATGTCCACCAGCCGCTGCTGGCGGCTGTCGAGATGGGTGTCGCGCATCAGGTCGGTCATGCCGAGAATACCGTTCAGCGGCGTGCGGATCTCGTGGCTCATGTTGGCCAGGAAAAGGCTCTTGGCGCGGTTGGCGCTCTCGGCCTGATCCTTGGCCTGCAGCAGTTCGGCGGTCCGCTGCGCGACCTCCAGTTCGAGCCGGTCGCGGTGCTGCTCCAGCTCGCGGTCGCGCACTTCGATCTCGCCGAGCATGGTATTGACACCGGCGATCACCTCGCCGACCTCGTCGTCGCGGCCGCGCGGCGCGCGGATCTGGTAGCGGCGCGTACGGCCCACCTCGCGCACCGTTTCGGCGAGCGACTGCAGCGGTCCCAGGATGCTCGGGATCAGGCGTCGCAACAAGCCCAGCGCAACGAACACGGCCAGCGCCACGGCCACCGCCGCCAGCACCACCCGCGCCGCCACGTCCGCCATCCTCTCGGTCAGGTCCAGTTCGATCGCCACGTATCCCACCAGTTCGCCGTCGGCGCGGATCGGGCGCGCCAGGTGGACCTGCGGCCCGTCCCAGCTGGCATCGCCGGCGCCGACCTTCAGCGCGAAGTCCAGGTCACCTTTCCGTTTCGCCACGCCCACTGCCCGGTACACCGCGAAGACTTCGTGGTTCGGCCGCAGCAGCGCCACTCGCGAAACGCTGTCGAGATGGCGCAGCGACTGCAGCAGCTGGGTCGCGGTGGCACTGTCCTCGAAGCGGATCGGCGCCGCCCCGTTTTCGATCACCAACTCGGCCAGCGTGACGATCTCGTGCTCGACCCGCGCCATTTCCTCGCGCAATTCGGTGCCCAGCATGACCAGCGTCGTCAGCAGCAGGCCGGTGCAGATGCACAGCAGCAGGATCCGCCTCAGCCGGACCACGATGCTGGTCGCGACCACCCTCATCGCCCGCCCTCCAGGCCGATCACGCGGCGCGCGATCTTCATCAGCTGCGCACTGGCCTTGAGCTGCGCCCGCTGCAGCGTGCGCGAATTGACGTCGAAGCGGATGCGGTCATCCACGGTTGCAAAGCCGATCCCGCCGCCGGCCTCGGCGAAGCCCTCGATGTCGCTGACCGTCAGCACCGGCAACCCCTCGACCTCGCGCAATACAGCCCGCATCTTGCGCTCCTCGGAGCCGGACAGGAACAGCAGGTGGCAGCCGGTCGCCTGCTCCGGCAATGCCAGCAGGCGGACCTCGACCAGACGCTCCTGCGCCCGCTTGCCGTCGATCACGTCCAACGCATCACCGAAGGGATCGCGCCCGAGCACGCAGACCTCGATGCGGCCGCTCTGCGGCAAAGCCTCGGCGGGCCACTCGACGTAGCGGGCGAAGTTGAGCAGGAAGACGGCCTTCAGCTGGTATTCGGTCGGCTGCGCGCGCGCCAGCGGACCGCTCGCCAGCGCGAGGATCGAGGCTGCCAGGAAGGCGAACGTCGAGCGCTTCATTTTCCGCGGCGGCTAAAAGCGCACCGTGCCCTTCAGGAACACACGCCGCGGGACGTAGCCGAGCGGCGCCGCGAAGAAGTCGGAGGGAAACTCGGCGTGCCGCTCGTCGAACAGGTTCTGCACGTAGAGTGCAACGTCGAAACCATCGACGACGCGCCAACGGTAGTTGG
>JBNLET010000203.1:0-39807 GCA_050305135.1 Rhodocyclaceae bacterium
ACATCGATGCCCGGCACGGCCGAGATGAACTCCTCGACCGGGAGCTGGGCCTGCCCGTTGGCGAAGGCGTGCAGTTCCTTGAACGCGAAGCGATGAGTCGGCACGCCCTTGTCCCGATACTGTTTCGCCAACTCGGCGACCGACAGCGTCTTCTTCGGCAGCGCGACCTTCTGGTCGGCGCCGAGCAACTCGGCCAGCAGCGGCGGAACCTTCAACTGCGGCGTCGCGACCAGGTCGTCGGTGAAGATCCAGTGCAGCGGTTCGGTCTGGATCGTCCGTTCGAGCACGTTGCCCCAGACCGGTTTCCAGTTCGGCTGTCCGGCCGGCGGCGGATTGTTCCACGAGAGAATCGCCCGCACCTGGATCAGGTGATCGGCGAGGCACAGCTTGTTGCGCGGATTGACCTTCAGGGACGCCGCGTACTCGAGTCGCTTGCCGCCCTTGGTCCCTTCCGGCACGTTGTAGACCTGGATCGCGCTCATGCCCTGGTCCTGCCAGGTCGCGCCGCCGTCGAACGACAGGTAGAAGCGGACGAATTCCGTCGTCCCGTGGCCGCAGATGCCGGAGCCGTAGCCGCTCGGCTGATAGACATAGACCACCGCTTCCAGTTGTTCCTGCTGCGACTGCATGCCGACACACACCAGTTCCTCGTAGTGGGTGTTGCAGCAAATGCTCTGGATGGCCTTGAAGGAACTGCTGGCAAGGTTGCCGAAGTAGTTCGGATTCTTCAGCAGCAGCGCCTTGAAGTTGGCGCGTTCGGTGGGATGGGCCGATTGCATGGCCGCCTGCGACTTCTTGACGGCCTTCTTGAGATCTGAATCCATTTGCATGACTCCTCGGTGCGAAACGTTGAAGCCAGCGCCACCGCTAGGGCCTGGCGCTGGGCATGTCCGGCGGGGCACGCCGGGACAGGAACCAGACTAGGCGGCTACGGAATCGGCAGAAATGGTGCGCGTCACACGAATCGAGTGACATAATTCACCCCGCAACGGGAGTGAAAATTGCTTATCCATCAATGATTTTCGGGCATGCAATCTACCTGTTCCCGGCAAAGGGGGGCCCAGCGCCCGATCGAGTGCCGACACGGTTCCTTGCGCCGCCCCTTCCGCAACGCAAGCGGTCGAAATGCCTTGCTTATGACTTGCCGGGCTTTGCTCCGCCACAAGCCATCCGGCGCCAGTCAGGCACCCGGCCGCCGGAGATCGGTGCTGGTGCGATCGCAGAGACCGCCGCCGAGCCATCGGTGCCGCAGCGACCGCAAGGCCGGTTCTTGTTGCGGACCCAACGACACCGCCGCTGCGAACTGCAGCTGTCTCGAGCATACGGTCCGCAATCGGTGAATACCGGGCCCGATTCTGGCCGCCCCGTTCGAGCGACAATCGCATGGCGTGCGTCAGAATCTGCCCGGAGGACTTGTTCACCCCTGCCGGCCGAGTCAAGCCGTGGGGTAAGAACTGCCGACATGCGCGCGCCGCAGATCGAGCCCCTGCATGTCATCCCCGAGCGACTGGTCCGCAGCGCCCCGCCCCCGCACTGGGTCAGGTGCCGATTCGGCCGTGCTCGCGCCGTCGTTCACTTGCCGGGCAACACTGCCACGCCCTGCCAGTCGTGTCCCGCGCCACACTCGATCAATGCCTCGCACTGCCGCAGATAGAATGCTGCCGGGCCTCCATTGCCGTGCTGCATGGCCTCGCCGAAAGCGGCCCTGGCCCGTTCGAACTCGCCCAGCCGGAACGCTTCGAGCCCCTCTTCGAACTGGGCGCAGTTTTCAGGTGGCAACGGGCTGTCGCGCAGCTCCATCAGCTCCAGCGACAGGTCCTTGCCGATCAGGGCGAAGCGCCCCAGCCTGCGCAAGTGCTCCGCTCGTCCAAGGAGATCGGCGACCTCGCGAGACATCAGCACCCGCGTGCCGAGATACTTGTTGGCACCTTCGACGCGGCTCGCCGCATTGACGGTGTCGCCGACCGCATGCAGTTGGCGCCGGCCGTCCGGTCCGACCGAACCGTAGAAGATCGGCCCGTAGTGCAAGCCCAGACGCGTCGGCAGCACCTCGGCGCCCGGGTTCGGTCCGTTCATTTCCCGGTCGAGCCGCAGCGCGGCGGCGCACGCATCGGCAGCCGCGGCCGACGGTGCCTCGTCGGCAAACCACAGCGCCAGCACCGAATCGGCAATCATGTCGGCGATGTAGCCGCCGTGCGCCTCAACCGCGTCGGCGAATCGATCGAGGTAGGCATTGAGGATGTCTCTCACCTGTTCGGGTTGCTTCGGCTCGCTCAGGCTCGAGAAGGAAATGATGTCGCTGCACAGGCAGACCGCGAACTGCGTCCGGCCGCGCCCGTCGTCGCCAATCCGGTCCGCCATGCGCGCCAGCGCGTCGGGGGAAAGGCCGAGTTCGAATGCACGGACCCACTGGCGCTGCCGTCCATGCTGAATGCCGTGCCGATAGGCAAAGCCCAGCGCGATCATCAACAGCGGCGCGATCCACACCGGCACCACCAGCGGCAGCCAGACCTGCCAACGGGCGAAGGCCGCCATTGCGATCGCCGCGTAGCACGACAGCAGCAACAGATTCGCGAGGAGCGCCACCCTCGTCCCGGCCAACGCCCACGGCAGGGCCAGTAGCGCGCCGATGCACAGCAGCATCACCAGTATCTGGCCGTCCGGCGGCTGCTGCAGCGACGATCCGTCGAGCAGGTTCGCCAGCGCCGTGGCACACAGTTCCACGCCGCTCACGTCGACGCCGTCCGCACCTGAGAACGGCGTGCGATAGGCATCGATCTGCATCGACTGGTTGCTCTCGGACCATCCGACGAGCACCACCTTGCCGGCAAAGGTGTCGGCCGCGGCCCGTTCATCGCCGAGCAACTCGAGCGCGCGGTGATAATCGATGGTCCGAATGCTGCCCAAGGGCCCGTACATGTTCAGGTTCAACAACGGCGGCAGCCCGATCAGCGCCGTCGCACCGCCCTCGCCGAGCGCACGAACGGCGAGCATCAGCGGCAGCGAGGGCCGGTCGCCAAGCGACGGCAGACGCGTCCAGTACTGAAACACGCCCTGCCCCGTCTTGGGCAGCGTGAACGGCGCGACACCTTCGGCCGCCGACACGAACAGCGGGGCGGGCTCGTGAATCCGTTCCGCGGCCGCCAGCGGACGCCCGTCGCGCTCGCGCACGAAGCGTCTCTCGACGGTTGCTGCCAGTACCACCGTGCCGGCCTCGGCGATGGCGGCTGCCAGCGCTGCATCGTCTTCGGCGGCGCGAGCCCGGGTGAATGCCAGGTCGAACCCGATCGCGACGGCGCCGGCCCTGGCCAGACCGGAGACCAGGCGCGCATGCAGGCGCCGCGGCCAGCGATCGGCCTGCGCAGGAACCCCCAGCGCATTGGCAGACGCTGCATTCATGGCGACGATCAGGACCCGCTGCGGAGGGGGCCGCGGACCGCGCAAGTCGTAATAGGCTTCCAACCCCGCCCCTTGCTCCAGTGCGGCGGCCAGCGGAGTCAACCAGAGTCCGCCGGTCATGGCCGCTGCGAGCAGAACGAAAGCCACCGCCACCCACCACGGCGGAGCAGCGGCCCGCGCGAAGTACCGCGCCGACGCGTCGCCGGTTTTCACGATGCTCGCCTCGGCGGCGGCGCCTGGCTGCCATGCGGCAGGTGCACGCGACGGCAACTGGCGGACATTGGTGCGGCGGACGGTCGGCTCATGGCATTGGCTGGGCTCGGACGCCTCATTCTAGGCGCCACGAGATGCCGGCGATGTTCGACCGCAGCCACGTCGCCAGCCGGTGCCATGAGGATTGCCATACCTCGCCGCATGCACCGGACATCGCTCACTTGTTTGCGCTCCACACGCCGACTAGAGTGCCTTATGCGACGTGCAACAGAATTTATAAATATGTACTTCGAGGCACGAGCGATGCAGTCCAGGTGTTCGCGGCTGGTCACCGCGACAGGGTTGGGGAGGTTTGCCGCAGTTGCCATCGCAAGTGTGTTGCCCTTGCTGGCACACGGCGCCTGCGATCGGCCAGTTGCCCGGCTGCTGTCGGCGCAGGGTCTGGTCGAAGTGCGGGCGGCCGGCGGCGGGGACTGGCAGGCAATCGCACTGCAGCACCCTTTGTGCGAGGGAGACCAGATCGCCGTGCGCGCGCCCGGCCGTGCCGCGGTACAGATGAACGACGGCACGCTGGTGCGACTCGACCAGCACACCACGCTGAATCTGCTGCCGAGCAAGGCCGAAGACGGATCCGAACTCGGGCTGATCGACGGCATCATCCATATCATCACACGGCTGCGCAGGCATTTCGGCGTCACGACCCCCTTCGTCAATGCGATGGTCGAGGGCACCGAGTTCAGCGTATCCAGTGACGCCGCTCGCGCACGCGTGGTCGTCGACAGCGGCCGGGTGCGGACCGAGAATCCGGGCGGTAGCGTGGTATTGCCGGCAGGCGCCGCGATCGAGGCGGAAGCCGGGCAGCCCCCCCGCGAGATCCAGGTGCGTCCCCTCGACGCGCTGCGCTGGGCGATCCACTACCCGCAGATCGTCTGGCACGGCGAGCACCAACTGGCAGCGCTCGCACCGGCCGAGCGCCGCGCACTGACCGCAGCGCAGCGCAGGATGGCGGCCGCCGATTATGCGGCCGCGCTGAGCGCGCTGCCGGACGACGCGCACGCCGCGCCGGCGCTCGCCGCCACCCGCATCGCCTTGCTGCTGTCGCTCGGCAACGTCGACCTGGCGCGCCGGGAACTGGCGCGCCCGGCGGCCGCCGGCGGAGCCACGCTGGAAGCGCTCGATGCCGTCGTGCGCGTGGCGCTCGGAGACGCGCAGGCGGCGCTGCAGACAGCCCGGCAGGCGGTCGAGCGCGATCCCGGCTCAGGCGCCGCACGGCTCGCGCTCAGCTATGCGCGGCAGGCCGGGGGCAAAGCCGACGAAGCCCTGGAGGCGGCCCGCGAAGCCTGCCGCCTGGCGCCGCAAAACCCCTTCGCCTGGGCTCGCCGGGCAGAACTGGAGCTATCCCTGGGGCTCACCTCGGAGGCGCGCCAATCGCTCGAACGAGCCACCGCGCTGGCGCCGGCGCTGCCGCGCGCGAAGGCGCTGCAGGCCTTCGCCGATCTGATCGAGGGCGCCACCGACGAGGCCTTGCAGGGTTTCGACGGCGCGCTCGAGGCCGACGCCAACGATCCGCTGGCGTATTTCGGCCGCGGACTGGCGCGGATTCGCGGCGGCGATTTCTCCACTGGACGGCTGGACATCGAGCGCGCGGTGCTGCTCGATCCCGGCAACGCGGAGCTGCGCGCCTACCTGGCACGGGCATACGTAGAGGAACGGCGCAGCCCGCTGGCCGGCAAGGAACTCGAACTGGCGCGCCGTCTCGACCCGGCATCGCCCACGCCGTGGCAGTTCGACGCCTTGCGCAAGTTGCGCGACAACGATCCGGTCGGCGCCCTCGCCGATGGTCGCCGGGCGATCGCATTGAACGACAATCGCGTGGTGGTGCGAACGCCGCGTCTGCTCGACATCGACCGCGCGGCCCGCAGCGCCAACCTCGGACCCGCCTATTCCGCGCTTGGATTCAGGCATTCGCTGCGCGTGGCGGCCGACGATGCAGTGGCCGACGACCCCTCCTCTGCCGCGGGTCACCGCCTGCTGGCCGATGCCTATGCCGAGTCGCCCCGCAACGAGGCGGCCCGTGTCGGGGAGCTGTTGCAGGCGCGCATGCGCGAGCCGATCGGCCGCGCACCCCGGCCGCCGCAGTTCGACACGCGCGGCCTGCCGCTGGTCGGGGGGCCGCGCGCGCTGGCGCCGGAGGATCCGAGCGAGCTGTTCGAGCGCGGGCCGAGTCATCTGTTCGCCAGCGCCCAGCTCGGCACACAGTCCACCCGCGGCGCCAGCGTCCTCGCGGCACGCTCCGGCGCGCGCGGGCAACTGGCGCTCGGGCACTTCCGCTATCACCGCGATGCGTTCGCCGCCAGCCGCGACATCGACCTGTCCGCGACCCGCTTCGACTGGCGGCTCGCCGCGGCACCGGGCACGGTCCTGGCGGGAGAGTTTTCGAGCAGCGACAGGCGCGGCGGCGAGACCGTGCCGCAGCTGCTGGACGGGGTGGCGCTGATGCCGGTCAGGCTCGACCAGCAGGTTCAGCGTGACACTGCGCGCGTGTGGCTGCGACACGCCGCCCGACCGGATACCGAGTTGATCGTCACGGCGGCGCTGCAGGGGG
This sequence comes from Rhodocyclaceae bacterium, assembly GCA_050305135.1. GTDB lineage: Bacteria > Pseudomonadota > Gammaproteobacteria > Burkholderiales > Rhodocyclaceae > Cognatazoarcus. The sequence goes on from JBNLET010000203.1 coordinate 6,218, forward strand.
TGCGCGAGAAGACCTTCGACCGCGTCGAGCCGGCCAGCGGGTTCCCGTTCGAATTGTTCGAGACACGCTTTTCCACGCGCCTTCATGCGCGCGAACTGGGGCTGCTGCTGGTGCGCCAGCGGGCAGGCTACGACGTGCTCGCGGGCGCGGCGACGTACCGGCAGGATCGACGCACCGAGAGCGCACCGACCGAATGCTGCACGTTGGCACCGGTCCCGCTTTCCTTGCCGCCCATCACCGACCGACTGGACACCGAGCATAACAAGCTGTTCGTCAACCTGGCGCTGGCACCGGCCGAGTGGGCGCAGCTCCTGCTCGGCGCGAGCTACGACACGCTGGACTCCCCGGGCGCCGCCGGGGTCGAGCGCCTCGGCGGCAAGATCGGCACGCGGCTGCAGCTCGACCATTCGACGACTGCCAGCCTCGCCATGGTGCAGGGCGTCAAGGGGCCGAAATACCGCGAGCAGGCCCTGGAACCGACCCGCTTTGCCGGCTTCAACCAGTTGTTCGATGACTTCGAGGGCACGCGCTGGCGCCTGCATGCGGCAGGCATCGACCATCGCTTTGCGAACGGCGGCGGCGTAGGCGCCCGCGCGACGCGCCGCCGGCTCGACGTGCCGGGCCTGGGCTGCGTTGCAGGGGGCGCATGCCTGGCCGAATGGGACGACAGGGTCCACCAGGCCTATCTCGAGTGGCCGTTCGGCCCCCGCCTGGCGGCCAGCGCCTCGTGGCAGTTCGAGCGCCTGAAGTTCGACGGCGACCGTGCCAGCCTGAGCACCCTGCCCTACTACGTGCGCACCGAACTGCTGCCGCTCGGACTGTGGCTGAAACCGGCCAGGCACTGGGCGCTGCGGCTGGAAGCCCTGCGCGTTCGCCAGCGCGCCAGCCTGGTCGACCTGTTCGCCGGCGGCGAGTCGCGTTCCAGCAATCGCTGGCTGGCCAACGCCCGCATCGACTTCGTCGGCAAGGCGCGCCGCATCGAGGCTTCGCTCGCCATCCACAATCTGTTCGACCGGGCGCTGGCGTTCCAGAACACCGACATCAACGGCGATCCGCGCGTACCGCTGTTCTACGCCGAGCGCAGCCTGGTGTTGCAGGCCAGTGTTCGGTTCTGAGGCCGGGGCGCCGGCGCAGCCGTGCCGATGCTCCGATTGCACGGGGAGGAGGTAGAAATGATCCACACGCAAAGCGACATGGCACGCAAGTGGCTGCGCCTGGCAGGCGCCGCCGCATCGATTGCGCTGCTGGCCGGTTGTGCCACCGATCGCACCTACGACCGCACCGGGTATCCGCCGAAGATCGACCTCTCGGCAAAGGCGATCGGCGCGATCGTGATCGACGAGAACGGCAACGTCGCCATCGTCGGCGCGGAATCCACGGTACCGAAGCGCTGTTCGCTGCCGCCGAGAGACGACGAGCATGCGAAAGGCGGCGGCACGTATCCGGTATGCGGCAAGCTCGAGGCTACCCGGGTATACGGGATCCAGTCGCTGTCGCTGATCAGCCATACCGGTTCGAGCTGCTTCACGATCGGTCCGTTCGGCCATGGCTCGAACGCCTACTACTACCAGTTGCCCGCCGGCTGCACACCCTGAAGCGGGAAAGGAGGCGAGCCCGGCACGCAAGGGCGGAACGAAGGTTCCGGCTTGCGCTCCGCGCCCGGCACATGCTCGTCGCGCCGGGCTCGCGGCCGGCCTGCCGCGAGCGGGCTTCGCCAGACGACCGAATGGCGGGCGAAGTGCCCGCCGCTACCAGCGTTGCGGCAGCTTGCGCCGGATGACGATGCGGTTGCGTTCGTTGGCGATGTAGCCGCCGGCCACCAGGTCGCGCACGATGCGATTGACCATCTCGCGCGAGGCACCGACCAGATTGGCGATCTCCTGCTGGGTCAGGCGGGGCTCGACCACCCAGTGCTCGCCCTCGGGCGTGGCCACGGTGTCCAGCAGCCGGTGGATGCGACCGAAGACGTCTTCGAGGGCGAAGGCATGCACGTTGCGCGTGAGGGTGCGGATGCGAGCCACCAGGTTGCGCAGCAAGGTGCTCATCGAATCCGGGCTGACCTTCAGCAGCGACAGGAAATCGCCGCGGCCGATGAACAGCAGTTCGCACGGCTCGAGCGTCATCACCGAAGCCGAACGAGGTGCTTCGTCGAGCAGTGCGAGTTCACCGAAATAGTCGCCCGGACCGTGATGGGAAAGCGTCAGTTCGCGCCCATCCGCATTCATCAGGAAGGCTTTCAGGCTGCCGTGGCGGACGACGAACATGCCGTGGGCCTCGTCGCCCTGGCTGACCACGACCGCAGCCCGGGGATATCTGCGCAGTTGCGCGCAGCGACCGAGGGTTTCGAGCTTTTCTCTGGGCAGGCCCGCGAACAGGTCGACCCGTTCCAGATCCGTCGCCATCGTCTCTGTCCATTCTGGGCGGCCGTGCTCGAACTTGGCAGTGTTTGTGCACGGCCCCCGCACCGGCCTGCAGGCCGGTGCGGGACGTCTTCGACTCCGATTGCCGCACGCCGGTCGGAAGCTTTCGGCGCGCGCAAGTGCTTAGGACGTTCAGATTGTAGATGCCGCCGGCAACCTGCCCAAGCCAGCCGGGCCCGCTTCCGACGACGACCGTGGAGCCGGTCACGCTCGATGCCACGGAACTGCTGAAGTCCGCCGCCGTCGTGCCGATTACGGCCGCCCCGGCGAATTCACGAGTCGGCGTTGCGCGATGGAAGGACGTCGCGCCGCATCGTGCTTCCAGTCGGGGTATTCAGGTGTCAGACCAGGCCGGACCGACGCGGACAGCTCGGGCGGACTCGGACGCACCCCTCGCAGGTAGCCGGCAGGTCACGCTGGATGGCGTTGCGGGTCGGGCTCGCCCCCGCGCCGCGGGAGGAAGTCCCGATTTCGTCGAGTCACCCGGCGGCCCTTCGAGAAGTGCCGTCCATGCGATGGCGCTGCAACCGTCACAGCTGCAACCCCGGCGGCGCAATGGCCGGGGATCGTCGACGGTTCCGCCGATTCCTCAAGCCGCGGCCAGCGCCCGGCGCAAGGCGCCGAAACGCTTGCGGTACTGGGCCGGCGTCAGGCCGACCTTGCGGCGGAACAGGCGGCCGAAAAAGCCGGCGTCCTCGTAGCCGACGGCCAGCGCGATGCCTTCCACCGGTTCGTCGCCGGCTTCCAGCATCTGCTTCGCTTCCTCGAGCCGCAGCGTCAGCACGTATTCCATCGGCGCCATGCCGGTGGCGGCCTGGAAGCGCCGGTTGAAGGAGCGTTCCGGCAGTCCGGCGCGTTCCGCCATCGCCGCGACCGGCGACGGGCGCTGGTAGTTGTTCGCGATCCAGACCTGGCAGCCGGCGATCAAGGCGTCCTCGCATTGGCGCGTGCGCGCCAGCCGGGCAAACGGCTGCTGGCCGATCGCGTGCCAGTCGATCAGATTCATGCGCGCCACGCGCATCGCCTCGTCGACGTCCACCAGCCGGGCGATCAGGTACAGCGCCAGGTCGAGCCAGGTGGTGCCGCCGCCGGCCATTACCAGCCGCTGCCCTTCGCCGGACACCACCAGCGCCCGCTGCGGGTGGACGCGGCTGGTCGGACAGCGTTCGGCGAGGAATTCGCAATAGGCCCAATGGGTGGTCGCGTCCTGCCCCGCGAGCAAACCGGCCTCGCCCAGCAGCAGCGCGCCCGAGCAGGCGGTGGCGAGGATCGAGCCCTGACGGTGGCGCTGCGCCAGCCAGGCCACCGCGGCGTCGAAGCGGCCTTCGAGCGGCACCCCGGGCGGAACCGCGATTTCGGGCACGCACACCACGCCCACCGGCGGGCAGTCGGCGAAGGAATAGTCGGGGACGATGCGAACGTCGTTGCCGAGCACCATCGGCTGGCCGTGCTCGGACACCACGATCGGTGCGATCACGCTCCTGGCCGAACCCTCGCCGGTGATCAGCGGCCAGTCGCGCCCGGCGCTCTTGAACATGTCGAACATCCCGTAGACGACCGAGGCGGTGGTCTCGGGGATGGCCAGGATGGCGACCGGCACCGGCCGCACCTCGGCATTCGCTTGCTGCGCGCTCGCGCTGGCCGATTTGTCCACTTTGTTTCCGATATGGCTTTAGTCCCTTGCGGCAGTCGGGCCTACCTTCGCAATCACCACACCCCGAAGGAGAGCCCGCCATGCCAAACCCGATTGAAATACTAGTCGATCCGATCAACCTCGGCCTGTTCGCGGCCTTTGCCGCGCTGATGCTGTGGGAGGCCGCCCTGCCGGCCCGCAAGCTGCCGCGCGTGCCCGGCTGGAAGAGACGCACCGCGCTGTCCTTCGCCCTCTACTTCATGCTGTCGAGCTACCTGCCGCTCGTCTGGGACGAGCATCTGGCCGCCTACCAGCTCATCGACCTGAGCGCGCTCGGCACCGTCGGCGGCGCCGCGGCCGGACTGCTGATCTACGAGACGGCGGTCTATCTCTGGCACCGCGCGATGCATGCCTCGGACACGCTGTGGCGCGTCTTCCACCAGATGCACCACAGCGCGGAGCGCATCGATACCTGGAGCGCGTTCTGGTTCAGCCCTGCGGACATGGTCGGCTGGACGCTGCTGGGCAGCCTGAGCCTGGTGCTGCTGGTGGGCATCACGCCGGCGGCCGCCACCGTCGTGCTGGTCACGATCACCTTGCTGGCCGTCCTGCAGCACGCCAACGTGCGCACGCCGCGCTGGCTCGGCTACCTCGTGCAGCGCCCCGAGGCACACCGGCTGCATCACGGGCGCGGCATCCACGCCTACAACTACAGCGACTTGCCGCTGATCGACATGATCTTCGGCAGCTGGCGCAATCCGGACGATTTCCCGTCAGCGACCGGCTTCCGGCACGGCGCTTCGCTGCGACTGGGCGACATGCTGCTGGCGCGCGACGTCGCGCGGGACAGCGCCGGGGCGGCCGCGGAGCCGCTGCAACCACTGGGCTACTCTGAGAAGTAAAACGCAGGACCCCACCAGGAGAGAGACGCATGCCACGCCATCGCCATCACTTGCCGCAACTCGAAGCTCGTGCCTTCCTGACCGACGGCGGCCTCGAAACCGACCTGATCTTCCACCACGGCGTCGACCTGCCCCACTTCGCCGCCTTCACGCTGGCCGGGCACGCCGAGGGCCGCGACATGCTGCGGCGCTACTACCGGCGCTATCTCGAGCTGGCGCGCGAAACGGCTCGCGGCATCGTCCTCGAGGCGCCGACCTGGCGCGCCAGCCGGGACTGGGGCGAATTGCTCGGCCACTCGGCCGAGACGCTGCGCGAAGCGAATCGCGATGCGCTGGCGCTGATGGTCGAGTTGCGCGAAGAGGTCGGCAGCGCGACGCCCGACGCCGTAATCAGCGGCAACCTCGGCCCGCGCGGCGACGGCTACCTGGCCGACCGCCGCATGAGCGCCGCCGAGGCCGCCGACTACCACGGCGAGCAGATCGCCACCTTCGCCGCCACCGAGGCCGACCTGGTCTCGGCCTTCACGCTGAACTACGTCGAGGAGGCGATCGGCATCGCCCGCGCCGCCCGCGCGGCCGGCATGCCGGTGGTGATCTCGTTCACGCTGGAAACCGACGGCCACCTGCCTTCGGGCCAGAGCCTGCAGGACGCGATCCGCGAGACCGACGCCGCCACCGACGGGACGCCGGCCTACTACATGATCAACTGCGCGCACCCGAGCCACTTCCGCCAACGCCTCGCCGAGGGCGGCGACTTGCGCCGGCGCATCCGTGGCCTGCGCGCCAACGCCTCGCGCCTCAGCCACGCGGAACTGGACGAGGCGGCCGAACTGGACGAGGGCGACCCGCAAGCGCTGGGCGCCGACTACCGCGCACTGCGCCGGCTGCTGCCCGATCTGGCGGTGATCGGCGGCTGCTGCGGCACCGACCACCGCCACGTGGAAGCGATCGCCCAGGCCTTCGACGGCTGAGCACTGCACAAAGCGCCGCCGCCGCTCGATGCCGGGGCGGCGCGCGGTGTTGTCAGGCAGGCTACAAAGTCCGCCGAGAAGCCGTGCGTGCCAGGTCTCGAGTGCGAACGGAGATACGTCCAGCACAATTGCGCGCCAGCAACTCCGGGTCGAAACGATTTATCGGCGAGTGGCCGCTTTCGGGAAGCGAGCCTTCGACATCGGCCTTCCGGCGACGAATCCGAGGAGCCGTCGGTCGCTTCCCGACCTCAAGCAGTCGGATGAGTCTCCGGTCTCTCGGGCTCCAGTGGCGGGTGTATGAGTGGATCAGCCGCCCGCGAACGCAGCTCAAGGACAGGACCTCGGCCGAAGGGAGCGTTCGTCGACTACGCATGACGTCGAAATGCCGTAGGGCGGGCTTCAGCCCGCCAGCGGCGTTTGATCGGCCTGAGCTGCCGGCCAGCTTGCCCAAACTGAGCGGCAGGAATCGGACCGACACCGGTTGCACGGCACTCCGAATGCTCGAGCGGCGGGTCCCTGATTCTGCGAACTCACCAATTCGACATAATGGGGCCGCTCACCCACTTCGTCGGTTTTGCGGCGGGTGTCCGAGTCAAGTGGCCTGTTGGCACCGATTGGCGGCCTCCAGCTTGGCGGCCCCTTAGGAGCCAGCGGTGGAATGTTTGCCATGGTGCAATTCCAACGGGTTATTCACTTGCTCCCGATTCCACCGTGTCTTCGGCGGGAATTGTCTCGTAAATGACCTTGGACAGCACCGCAAACGCGGCGTCTTCGAATGCCTTGTCATCCATGTACCGCGAAACGATCTTGTCGTTCTCGCTCATCCGCTGAATCATCAAGTCTTCCAGCATCTGGCGCAGGCCCAACTGGAACTTGTCGAAGGGGTTGGCTTGCCGGAGGCGAACCACCTCTGGGCTATTGGTCGCCTTCTCCCTGATCTGCTCGAAGAACAGCCGGTCTTCCTCGGAAAAATTGGTTCCGAAGCGCTCATTCAGCACTTCGATGATCTCCGACAGCGGGGCTTTGTCCTCCTTGGCCCTGCCGCTGCCGATATCCGTTGGGCTCTTGACCCCGTACTCGGCTTCACCCTCGCGCAGCTCAATGGCGCCAGATGAGACCCGCTGAAGACGGTAGTACTGCAGGCCGACCTCATCGCCAAACGTGACGGCGCTGGTATCGCGCTCCAACGGCAGGAGCGGCAGCAAGAAGCGGCCATAGCTGTAGAGCATCTCCAGGTCCGCGTCGCCATACGGAATGATCTGGCTGAGGAAGCTGTACACCTTCACATAGCCGCTCAGCTTGTCGCGAAATTCGCCGCGCTGTTCCTCGTCCTCCATCGCCTTGAAGCGATCCACCGCCGGTTGCAGATGGCGCTGCAAATGGGCGTGGTCGGCCGGATTCTGTTTTCCCGGTGCCCGGTAGAAGATATGGGCAAAAGCCTCCACTTCGCTCCAGTGGTAGACCTGAAAGGCATCGAGCTCGTGCTTGAGTCGTTCGAGCTGGGCGGGGTCGGAACCTTCCTGCAGGCTGGTGGAGTCGTAGTAGGGTTTGAAGGCTCGGTAGATGTCCTCGGCCTCGTTGACAAAGTCGAGCACGAAGGGCGTCTCCTTGCCCGGCACCATGCGATTGAGGCGAGACAGGGTCTGCACCGCCTGCACGCCGTCCAGTCGTTTGTCGACGTACATGGCCATCAGCAGCGGCTGGTCGAAGCCGGTCTGGTACTTGTTGGCCACCAGCAGCACCTGGTAATCCGGTGAAGCGAACCGCTCCGGCAACTGTTTTTCGCTGATCGGCTTGCCGCTGACCACATCGATGTTCATGCCCGGTTCGGTGTATTCGTGGCCAGACTCCGGGTCGCGTACGGTACCGCTGAAGGCAACAAGTGGGCGTACGTCGCCGTAGCCCTTCTCCGCGATATAACGCTGGAAGGCCTCCATGTACTTCACTGCCTGCAGGCGCGAACTGGTCACCACCATCGCCTTCGCACGCCCGCCCAGGTGGGTGCGCACATGGTTGCGGAAATGCTCGACGATCACCTCGATCTTCTGGCCGATGTTGGTCGGGTGCATCACCAGGAACTTGGCGAGCGCCCGCGCGGCCTTCTTCTTCGGCAGATTGGGGTCGTCCTCCACTGCCTTGACCAGCTTGAAGTAGGTCTTGTAAGTCGTGTAGTTCTGCAGCACGTCCAGGATGAACCCTTCCTCAATGGCTTGGCGCATGCTGTAAACGTGGAAGGGTGGTTTGCCGTTTTCCCCAGGGTGATCAAACAGCTCCAACGTCTTCCCTTTCGGGGTTGCGGTGTAGGCGAAGAAACTCAGGTTCGGCTGGCGGCCGCGCGATGCCATCACCTGATTCAGGCCGTCTTCCCAGTCGGCCTCCCGATCTGCTTCCTCTTCGTCGCCATTGCCGCCGCCGTTGGCTCCGAGAATCGCCTTCAGCTCCCGCGCCGTCTCACCGGTCTGGGATGAATGTGCTTCATCCACGATCACCGCATAGCGACGCTTGCCGATCTCCGCTTCCCAGGCCTTTGCCTGCTTCTCCGTTGCCTCGTCCGGCTCATTGGCGTTTTCGGCGCCAGCAGCGTGGAGCAGGCCCCTCAGAACGAAGGGGAACTTCTGCAGCGTGGTCACCACGATCCTGGTTCCGTCAATCAGCGCCTCGGCCAGTTGCTTCGAATCCTGGTCGATGGCCTTGACCACCCCCTGGGCGTGCTCGATCTGGTAGATGGAATCCTGCAACTGGCGGTCGAGCACCTGCCGGTCGGTAATCACGATCACGCAGTCGAATACCTTGTGCTCGCTCTCGTCGTGCAGGCTGGCGAGCCGATGCGACAGCCAGGAGATGGAATTGGTTTTCCCACTGCCCGCCGAGTGCTGAATCAGGTAGTTCTGCCCCGGCCCTTCGGCACGGGCGGCGGCGATCAGCCTGCGGGTGGCATCGAGCTGGTGATAGCGGGGGAAGATCATCGTCTCCCGGGTCACCAAGTGGCTGCCTCCCTTGCCGGTGTCAAGCTTCTCTTCCTTCTTCTCGATGAAGACGAAGTGTCCGAGGATTTCGAGAAAGCTCTCCCGCTCCAGCACCTCCTCCCAGAAATAGCCGCTGCGGTAGCCGGTGGCGTGCTGCGGATTGCCCGCACCGCACTGCACCTCGCCGGGGTGGCTGCCGCGATTGAAGGGCAGGAAGAAGGTCTTCGCGCCAGCGAGCCGGGTGGTCATGTGCACTTCGTCCGGATCGGCGGCAAAGTGCACCAGCGCCCGCTGCTTGAACTCGAACAGCGGCGCACGCGGGTTGCGGTCCTCCTTATACTGCCGCACCGCGTTGCGCCAGCTCTGCCCGGTCCAGGGATTCTTCAGCTCACTGGTCGCCACCGGCAGGCCGTTGACGGCGAACACCAGGTCCACCGTCGAATGATCGCCCGGGTGGCAGGGTACCTGCCGAGTCACGGTCAGGCGGTTGGCCCGGTACTGCGCCAGCACCTCGTCGTTAAGGCCATGGGCGGGCCTGAACCAGGCCAGCCGAAAGGTCTTGCCATAGAACTTGAAGCCGTGGCGCAGCACATGCAGCGAGCCCTTGATCGCCAGTTCCTTCACCAGCGTCGCCAGCAGCATCGGCTCAAGCTGTGCCCCGTGCTGACCACGCATCGCCTCCCACAACTGCGGCTGGGTTTCGGCGATGAAATCAGTGATCGCCTGCGGGAAGAGCGCCCGCTCCTTGTCCCAGCCACTGATGGCGCCTTGCTGCCAGCCCTTGGCCAGCAGCATCTGCGCCACGTAGGATTCGAAGGCCTTTTCGGTGGTCTGAGTCATGGCGATTCCCGTCACGTCATCCCGTTGATCTCGAACACCCGATACTTGAGCCACTTGGCAATGCCGTCGAGATCGGGGAACAGTTGTTTGTCAAAGACGCCGTACTGGTCCAACCGACGGCGAATATCGTCATGGGCCGCGTAGCCGATAACGATTTCCAGCACGTCCTTCTCCTCCAGCGGTTGCATCGGCTGGTGGCAGGCGAGCAGCACGCCATCCTGGGCGCGGATGCGCGGCGAGACATGCGGCGGGTCGTAGATGACGTTGGCCGTGATTTCGAAGGGAGACGGCTCACCCTCCTTGGCTGTTTCTGACTGGGTGCGAGGTCGGGAAATGGTCGCGGTATGCAGCTCGTCGTCCACGACCACGGGCGGCTCGCCCTCCTCATCCAACTCGTAGTTGTCGTAGCCATCTTCATCGCCGGGTACTGCGATGGCGGTCTCAGATTCCGCCACTTTGGCGCCACCGTTCTTCCGCTGTCGGCGCAACTCGCTGTAACGCGGCGGTTCGCTGATCAGCACGTAAACAGCGCTGTCCAGCGGGTTCCCATCCTTGTCCTTTTTGGACTCGCGGCAGGCGAAGTAGAGCGCCACCAGCGGGTTGGTGGTCCAGTCCATGAAGCGGGTGGGTAGGCCGTGGTGCTGGGCAATGGCCAGCGCTTCCCAGTCGTTACGCGGCAGGTGGTTCACATAAGTGAGGAGGTGGTTGCCGAAGGTTTCCAATACCTCATTTTCCAGCCTGTCGCGCTCGGCGGGCGGCAGGCCGTTCAGATGGTCATAGCGGCCGATGGAAGGCTTGAGGTCGTACCCTTCGAAGGCCCGCTTGCTCTGGCCGCGAAAATACCGGCGCACCCGTTTGCCGTTCTTCTCCACGACACCCAGGCTGTCGCGGACCGTGGTCAGGTATTCCTCGAAGCTCTCGACGGTGAACTCGTTCATGCCACCGCCTCCCGAACGTCGATCTTGCCAGTGACGGCGGAGGTAATCAGGGCCGTCCGATACTCCTGCAGGCGGACGATGGCCACCTCGACTTTCTCCACTAACCAGTCAATCTTCGCGGTCTCGCGATCAAGATAGCCGGCAATGGCCGTTTGTTCTAGAAGAGAAGGCCACGAAACAAGAACCGGATGCAACAAATTTCTGTTAAGAGTTGGATTTGAGGATCCAGTGTCAAAACTCTTTAAGTCCATGCTGCACAATTTGTAAAATACATACTTAGCAAAATTACCGCGAAAATTCTTCACGTAAAGCGTCGTGTCGTGCGGCCAATAATCGGAATTAATGTAGTAAACGGAGCCGACAGTTCCTTTGCGACCTACTATCACGCCCGGGCTCTTGCCGATGGCGCTATCGTGGAACGATGAAATTCCGCCAGACGAAACGACGGGGACAAACCCGTCATTTTGCTCATCTTTCGTAATATCCACACCTCGCTGAAGTTCAAAACATCGTCCAAGACGAACAACCTTCCACCCCTCCGGCAATTCCCCCAGCCATTCGATGCCGGAGTCCTTGAAGCGGGTGTGGGGTTCGAGGCCGAATTCGCGGGCGGCTGCGTCGGGCAGGCCGCGGGTGACGGTGCGGGAGATGAGCGCGGTGCGCTTCTCCTTGAGCAGCGCGATCAGCCGGCGCTTCTTCGCCACCAGCGTATCGATCCGCCCCGTCTCGCGGTCGAGGAAATCGGCGATGGCGGTTTGTTCATGCACCGGTATCAGAGGGCATGGTATTGCCCCCAAGAGGTCAAGATTGAGCCCATCCCGTTGCTCACCACCTGCCATGTTGCGGATGTTCTGGTAGTTGGACACCAGCCACCAGTAAAGAAAGCGCGGGGCAATTTGTTCATCTGGAATAATGGCGGCCATCGACTGGTTGCAGGTCGCACGGATGCCCAGTTGCGCGACCATACCCTTTGTTTTGCCCTGTCCGGCAAGAGCCATAACCAAAGATTTCGCGGGAATCCATTTTGCACTGCTATTGGCAAGCCCCTCTTGCGTGATGAAGGAGGATGGTTCCGTGATGTATCCGTCATTCACCGATCCAGAGTTCAGCCATGGGATATCACCTTCATTCCAGTAGGCATCATTGGACTTATCTGGCGTTCCTCCCGCGTAGCGGCGTGATATCCATTTCAAACAAACATAATTCCAATGCTCCGGCACTCGCTTCAACCACTGGACGCCGCTGTCTTCGTATTCGGGATAGGCGAGGTATCTCACGCGCCCCTCCCTTGCGAGTCGCCCAGTGCTGCGCTCGCATGGCTCAAGTGCCTGAATCCCTCCTCGCGGCGCACCCCAGTCAAGCAACGGTCAAGCAACACGCTGGCCGCAACGCGTTGAAATGCAAAGGGATGGTGGGAGGGCGACCCGAAAACCGGTCCTCCAGTCAAACAACGGTCAAGCAATGGCCGGTTCTCCATCATGCCCACCTCGGCAGGTACTTCCTGGCCCGGCTGCCGACTGTCTCGTCATGGCAACGGATCAGGCCGGCCTCGATGGCATCCTTGATGATGCGGGAGACCATGGAGCTGTTCTTCTCGTCGATGCCGAAGCGTTCCCGCAGGGTGGTGTTGGTCATGTAGTCGCGCTGCACGTAGCGCAGGCAGGCATGCAGGTAGCAGGCACGGATGCGGTCGCCTTTGTCCATCTCCTTGAACTCGCGGTGGGCGAAGAGGACGGCGCGGGTATGTTCGTCGCTGGTTTCGAACAGCGGCGCGGGTAGCTGGTAGAACTCGGTCTGGAAGACCACCTTGTCCACGCCGCTGCCGCGCTCCTCACAGACGCCGACGCGGCGCATGAAGGAGGCGAGCGCCTCGTTGCGAGAGCGGGGCGGGCTGTCGAGAAAACGGTCGGTCTGCACCAGCGGTAGGCCGGGGTTGGTGATCTCCATGCGATCGGAAAAGATCTCCACCATAGGGCCGGTACCGGTGAGATGAAAATCCTGATGGATGATGGCGTTGGCGACCAGCTCGCGGATGGCCAGTTCCGGGAACATGGGCACCTGCTTGCGTAGGGCCTGGCCGATCACTTCGTTGCTGGGCAGCAGATTGGTGACAAAGCCGATCAGCCCCTCGAAACCAGCGGCGTAGCCCTTGCCACCTTCCTGCTCGCGCACGGTCTCCACCCGGCTCTCACCCTTGTAAAGCACCACTCGCACTGCCTTGCGGGTGAGGGTGCGGAAATTGGCGAGGCGTTTGGCGAACAGCACAGCGCCCAAGTTGGTGATGTTCCACTTGCCGCCCTTGCTGGGCGTGATCATGTCGTCAGCCGCCAGCGCTGCCAGGATGCCGTCCCGGCCTTCTGGCAGCGGCAGAGAAAGCAGGTCGAAATAGGCTGGGTACTCGAGCAGCTTGAGCACTTCCTCGGCGGCGACGTTTTCGGCCGCGATTTCCTTCTCGAAGGGGACGCGGTCGAACACCCTCCACAGCTCGCGCTCCTTTTCCGGGAAGTCCTTCAGCTTCTTCTTGTAGGAACCGATGCGGATGTACTCCGTGCCCTTGAACTGCACCGGGTGGCGGAAGGCAGCACCGATTTCCAATAGAACGACCGCTTTGTCCTCGACCTGAAGGGCGTAGAAGCGGAAGTTGATCTTGGGCGAGAGCAGGCGTAGCAGCCAGCTTTCCAGTTCTTCGTTGCCGACGCGGGCGGCTGCGGGGTTGAACGTGGTACCGATAATTGCATGGGAGTCATTGTCCACGCCCCAGACGAGCCAGGCGTGGACCTTGCCGGTCAAGGCGGCGGCATTGGCGAGGGCGGACAGGTATTCACCGATTTCGTCCGGATCGGCGTTGTTGTGCTTGAATTCCACCCACTCGGTCTCGCTGGGTAGCTTGCGCAGCTCGGTCAGGATGCCGAGCAGATCACTCTCCGGCCGGTCGATGCTCACGCCGTGACTTCCCGAAGCAGATCGAGGATTTCGCCTTCCAGCCCTTTGATCTCGGCCTCGATTTCGGCCAGCTCGCGCGGCGGTTCATAGCGGTAGAAGTGGCGGTTCAAGGGGATTTCGTAGCCGACCTTGGTCTTGCTGTGGTCGATCCAGGCGTCGGGCACGTGGGGCAGCACTTCGCGCCGGAAGTATTCTTCGATGCTCTCCTTGAGCGGTACGGTTTCGGTGTCGCGCAGGTCGGTGTCCGTTTCCGGCGCGCCCTTCTTGTCGCGGCAGATCTCGGCCGTTTCATCCCGCTCGCTCATGGCGGCGAGCACCGCCTTCAGTTCGGGCGCGGAGAGTTTTACCCCGTGGGCGCGATCGATGTCGCGCAAGGCGAGCAGGAACTGTTTGCGGTCCTGGAACAGGGTTTCTCCGTACCGTTCGGCAAAGGCGGCAAGCAGATCACGAATCTCCTGCTGGCGTGCGTGGCCAGCCTCGATTTCCTGCTGGCGGATGGTCTCGTTCTTCTTGTTACTGGAGGCGATGTTCTTGAAAGGGGTTTGTTCATCCAGGCGGGCAATGCGCTCGGCTGTGGCCTGGAAGTTGAGGCGCAGCGGGCGTTCGACGGTGATCTTGTGGTAGCCGAAGTCGTCGTTGTCGAATACCTTGCTGACGATCAGCTCCTTCTCCTTGCCGTCGAGGGTGAAGCTACGCGTTTCGCCGTCCTGGAAGTTCTCGTAGATGCGGGTGATTTCGGCAATATGGTCCGGGTCTCTGGCCTTGTCCTGCGGGTCGCCGATGCGGCGGCGCTTGTTGCCGAGCGACTTTTCCATCGGCACCCAGAAGTTCCGCGCATCGATCAACTGAACCTTACCCTTGCGCGCCCTGGCCTTGCGGTTGGTGATGACCCAGACGTAGGTGGCAATGCCGGTGTTGTAGAAAAGCTGTTCTGGTAAGGCGACGATCGCCTCCAACCAGTCGTTCTCGATGATCCAGCGGCGGATCTCGCTCTCGCCGCTGCCGGCGTCGCCGGTGAAGAGCGGCGAGCCGTTGAAAACGATGCCGATGCGGCTGCCGTCCTTATCCACCGGACGGATCTTCGAGATCATGTGCTGCAGGAACAGCAGCGCCCCATCGTTGATGCGCGGCGTGCCGGCGCCGAAGCGCCCGGCGTAGCCCAGGGTGTCTGCCTCCTGGTTGATGTATTTCTGCTGCTGCTTCCACTCCACGCCGAAGGGGGGGTTGGCCAGCATGTAGTCGAAGGTCCACTTGTTGCCGTCGGAATCGCGGTCGAAGCCGTCGCGAGTAAAGGTGTCGCCGAGAATAATGTTGTCGGCATCCTCCCCCTTGATGAGCATGTCCGATTTGCACACCGCCCAGGCCTCGTCGTTCCAGTCCTGACCGAAGAGCTTGGGTTGCGCCTCGCTGTTGAGATGGCGAATGTATTCCTCGGCGACCGAGAGCATGCCGCCGGTGCCGCAGGCTGGATCGTAGATGGTCTTGACCACGTGGCTCTTGGCAAGATCCTGTTCGGGCGCCAGCAACAGGTTGACCATCAGCTTGATGACCTCGCGCGGCGTGAAGTGCTCCCCGGCCTCTTCGTTCGACTGCTCCGCCCCGATCCGAATCAGTTCCTCGAACACGTAGCCCATCTGCATCTGATCAACCCGCTGAGGGGAAAGATCGATCTTGGCAAAAGCCTTGATCACCTCGAACAGGATGTTCTTCTCCCCCATGTGTGCGATCTGCTCGCTGAACTTGAACTTCTCCATGATGGCGCGGACGTTTGGGGAGAAGCCGTTGATGTAGCTGTTCAGGTTCGGTGCGAGGTTGTTGGGGTCATCCAGCAATGAATGAATCTTCTCACCCGGCAGGGTGAGCTGCATTCTCGACAGGTTGTAGAACCGGTGGCCGGTGATCTGCTGCAACCGTGCCTGCTGGACACGCTCGGGCTTGGTCTTGAGCGACTGGAACGCTTCGAGCGCGGCGTGGCGCGTCGGCGCCAAAAGACACTCGAAGCGACGCAGCACAGTCAGCGGAAGGATGACTTTGCGATACTCGTTGCGCTTGTAGGGGCCGCGCAGCAGGTTGCAGATGGACCAGATGAAATTGGCCAGTTGGCTGTGGGTTTCGCCGTTCATTTCTTCTTGTCTTTCCCTTCGGATCCAGTGCTAGTGTTTGCGTGCGCCTTCATCCACAGATCGACTTCCTCTCGGTCGAAGCGCCACTGGCTGCCGATCTTGGAGGCCGGGATCTCGCCGCGTTGGGCCATGCCGTAGAGTTTGGTCCGGCTCATCTTGATGTAATTGACCAACTCATCGATGGTCAGCCATTTGTCGAGTGTGTCCATGACCTCACACTGAGGAAGAATGTCATCGTTAGAATCTGATAACGAAAGATAGCCGTTGCTACCGATAACGACAAGCGCATGATCAATGTCGTAGACGGCGAACGGTGCACGATCCAGCCGCGCCACAAGGACTGCTTTGATGGGTGCGGCTTGACAATCGAAGCTACTGGCTTACGGTCGGCGCAACCGTCAATGCGGAGAAGACTCGCAGCGCATTCAGACCGATCGAAAGCTGCAGGCCGCATAGGTCATGCGGCAAGTCCGCAAGTGAAGCAGCCCTTCCGGAGTCAGCTCCCGAGAGAGTGTGGTCGTCCGCTCCTGGCCGGACGTGTGAGGTCCCGAACGGCAGCCTCGTGGCAACGAAACTCACGGAAGCGATATATGCGCGAACAGCAGATTTCGGGAAATGCGTCTGGCCGGACTGGATCAAGAGGGTGAGTTCGCGGCATCTGAGACCTGCCATTCAACCACCCACGAGCGGTCAGCGACTAGTGTCGTCGGGATTGCAGCCGCTCGCTGAGCGATACCTGAACGGCTCCTCAGGCCGATCAACCGCCTCTGGCGGGCTGAAGCCCGCCCTACGGCATTTCGACGTCATGCGTAGTCGACGAACGGCCCCTTCGGCCAATCAACCGCCGCTGGCAGGCTGAAGCCCGCCCTACGGCATTTTGACGTCATGCGTTGGACGAATGGCTCCTCCGGCCGAGTCGCTTCCGTTGGCTGTCGGGCAGATTTCGGAGTGAAGGAGCCCCTCGGATTTCAACTTTGGCGCGAGGGCTTTCGGCTGCTCGTGGCCGATTGCACGAGTCCGCGAACGACCGCTTCGCAGCAAGCGAACTCACAGTGAAGGGATCGAGGATGTGGCGGGCATCGAGGTAGCCATTGAGAATGCCCGTGCGGCACCGCCTGGAGGGACGGGCCACTGACCCGTCGACGCGCAGGCCGGGCCGTTCGGGCAGACGACCGACGTTGGCGACGAAGACGCCGACCTCGGGGGGCGAACTGTCGCGGCAACACATCGATATCCTGTTGCCACCGTCGAACATGTGGTGCAGGGCATGGTGAGCGACGGCGGTGCCCAGCGAACGGCCACCATCGACCACTTGCTCTGCGTGGTACTGCCCGCCGCCTTCAGCCGTTGCGCGATCCGCGCGGCGACCCTGACCTGCAACGGATGCGCCACCAGCGTCGGGTAGCGATACGTCGCGACGTCTGGCAGATGGGTCTTGAACAGGTCGTCTTCGCCGAGCCACCCGGCAATGCGCGCGATCAGCACCGGCGCGGCTTCGCTGAGGCCCATGGGGTTGTTGAGCGCCGCTTCCTGGCGCCGGCGCTCGCGATAGCGCTCGAAGATGTCGTAGACGATCTCCTCGCGCGCGAAATGCTCTTGGACCGGAAAATCCGCGGGGTCGTCGTCACCCCGGCAGGCCTTTGCGAATGCATCCAGGCTTTGCTCGACCAGCCCGCCCGGTGCTGTCCCATGCCATGGGGAAGAACGGCGCGAACTTGCCCGTCGTCCCCTTCCCTGGCTTCGGGTTGCCGGTCGCCTGCGCGCACCGCGGTGAAACCGCGCTCAATCCGGCTGTTGTGGTCCGCCCCTTGTCCGGCGGGGATTCCAGCGCGCCCAGGCGGGCCTCGACATGCCGCCATGCTGAACCATGATTCATTGAACTCTGGTCGTGCAGCCCTTGGGCGTGGCGCGGCACGGCACGGCCAGCCCAAGCTTGCGACGGCGAGTTCCAGAACAACAAATGCCGGCATCCGACCGCAGCGAACGACCAGACACCATTGCACCATTCGGGGTGGCGGGCGGCCCGATCACGTGCGGCCTCGCCCGCTCTGCCCGGTGCGGAGCCCGCCCGCAGCGCCCGGCGGCCAGGCGTGCCGCAACGCCCTGCGGAGCGCCGTTCCGGCCCGGCTACCCCGGCCATTGACCAGGAGGTGAATCAAGCGCAGCGATCGTCTTCAGCGTCCCGGGTGCCAGGCTCGAAGCGGGCGCGACGCGCGCTGCGGGCGGTACCGGCGAGGCGCTGGTGGCGGGCCTCGAAGGCGAGGTCGGGGCGACAGTGCGGGTCGCGCAGCGGCGGGACGGCGGCAACGATCACCAGTTGGCGGCGGTGCCGGGGCAGGACGTGGTGGTGCTGCAGATCGACGGCGGCCAGCAACTGGTGCTGCATCCGGAGAACGCCCGCGACCTGCTCCGCGCCCAGTCCGGACAGAAGCGCGGCCGGTCCGAGGGCGCGGGCGGCGAGGCCGGACTGACGGTACCGACCGAGCTGGGCTGGAGCGGGCTCGAACAGGCCGCCTCGTCGGCGCGTGGCAGCAGCCGCGGCTTTCTCGGCAAGGTGGTGCTGAAGCTGTTCCAGATCGTCCGCCCGAAGGCGGCGACGCTGGCCGGCGAGAAACTCGTGCAGAAGATCGACGGCCAGGTCACGGAAGGGGTGTACCGGCTCGGGAGCGAAGTCCTGGCGGCGCTCGACGGCGCGAAACGGATGAAGCAGATCGCGGTGACGAAGGACCACGGCCGGGCGCTGGTCCACAACTACGCTTCGGCCATGGCGAGGCCAAGGCCATCGGTGAAGGCTCGCTCCAGCCACTGGTCGACAGCCTGGCTGCGATTCCCTTCGAGCAAACGCAGCGTGCGGCGCGGCGCCTCGACCTGGATGGCGTACGTGCGCGCTACACGGCGATCGACGGTCTGCTCGATCTCGGCCGATGGCAAGTCCAGTCGAGCATCCTGCGCTACACCATGCCGAGCGACTCGCCGACGCTGGCGTCCCAATGGCTCGGGCAACTGCTGCTGAGCCACCGGATCGATCGCCTGACACCGTATGTCGCGGTCTCGGCGGTGCGCACGGACGCCCGTGATACGAGTACCGGGCTCGAGGGCATTCCAGGGCTGGAGGCGCTGGACGCAGCCGCCAAAGCCGCGATCGACGGCGGCACGGTCAACCAGCGCGCCTGGAGCGCGGGACTGCGCTTCGACGTTCGCCCGGGTCTCGCGCTGAAATTCCAGGTCGATCGCGTCCACGCATCGGAATCTCCCGTGGTGACCGATATCGACGATCCGTCCAACCGGCGGCGACGCCTGACGCTGTTCAGCTTTGCGCTGGACTTCGCCTATTGAGCCGCCGATGCGCATCGCGACTCGACGCCTCCTGCAATTCGCCGCCGCCATGATGGTGCTGTTCGCCCTGTCCGCGCGGGCGGAGGACATCGTCGTCGTCGTGCCGGCGGACAGCCCCGTCGCTCGATTGTCGAAATCGCAGGTGATCAATCTGTTTCTCGGCCGCTTCAAGCAGTTGCCGGGCGAAGGGCGGGCCAGGCCAGCCGACCTCGTTCCGCTGAAGGAATCGTTCTATCGTCGGCTGGTCGAAAAGACCCCCGGGGAGATCAGCGCCTACTGGGCGCGACTCGTCTACTCGGGCCAGACGACGCCGCCCGCGCAGCTCGCCTCGACGGAAGCTCTCGTCGCATGGCTCAAGAGCACGGAAGGCGCCATCGCCTACCTCCCCGGAGAACGGGTCGATCCGCGGCTCAAGGTGGTCTACGAACTCGGTGGACCGCGTGACTAGCATCGCGCGGCCCGGCGCGGGCCCGGTAAGACTGCACTCGAGCATCGTCGCCCGCACGACTCTGAAGATCATTGGTCTGTCGGTCATTGTCGGCTTGGTCGCGATCCTCGTCAGCGAGCGCCTGCTAGAGGTTCGCGAGCACGAGCGACTGAACGACAACCTGGGTCAGTTGATCGCCGCCGTCGAGCGGACGGCCAGCATTGCCGCCTTTGCGAGCGACCCACAACTGGGCGCCGAGGTCGCAGCCGGACTGCGCCACAACGAGGCGGTTCTTGCCGTGCGCATCTATTCCGGCAATCAGTTGCTCGCAGGATCGGGGGCGACTCCCGACCGAAAATCGGCAGCGTCCCTCGACACCATCGCCCGCCCGCTGTATTCACCCTTTGCCGCCGAGGAGTCGATCGGCCGAATCGAAATCGATCCGGCGCGCGAGAAGATCCACAGTGAGGCCACTCGCAACGCCTACTTCGTCGCCATGCTGCTCGCCGCCCAGGTCGCGATGATCGGCTGTGCGGTGGCCTGGGTCGTCTACCGCTCCATCACGCGCCCGATCAAGCGAATCGCGGACGGCCTCCACAACCTCGACGTGAAGCACGGCGCGCAATTGACGCCACCGTCGGGTAGCGAAGAAGATGAAATCGGCCGCCTCGTCAAGGACGTGAACTCGCTGGTCAGCCGGATGCACGAGTTGCTCTCCACGGAAAGGGGCTTGCGCGAAGAACACGCTCGGTCCGAGCGCCGCTTCCGGATGATCTTCGAGAACGCCGAAACCGGCATCTTCGTGGTGGACGCGGACGGCTATCTTCGATCCTGGAATCCGGCGATGGCGCGTCTGGTCGGCAGCGAACGTTTCCAGCAGGCCGGCATGCCGCCCCGCCTGGATCTGTTGCTCGGCATGTCGGCCGAGATCGTCACCAAGATGGCGGATCAGGCGCGGACCCAGAAGACCTGCCGAAGCGAGGATCTTCGGCTTTCGGATGATTCGGCGCACTCCGGGCGCTGGATCAGTCTCGTCCTGAACGTCGTGGGCGACGGCCCGCTGTACGGCGTCGCCAACGACATAACGGAACGCAAGCGCGCCATGGAACAGGTCCTCTCGATGGCGGAACGCGACCCCTTGACCGGCCTGTTCAATCGGCGCGGTCTACAGCGTATCGCCGGCCGGATCCTCGCCACCGTCGATCAGCGCCACCAGGTGGCCGTCCTGATGATCGATCTGGACGGATTTAAGGCGGTCAATGACAATCACGGCCACGAAACCGGCGACAACCTGCTGATCCGCGTTTCGCAGATCCTTGCGTCTCTGCTCCGAAAGAGCGATATCGTCGGCCGGCTCGGTGGCGACGAGTTTGCCGTCCTACTCACCGAGCTGAGTGAGCCCGGTTCGGCGACGATGGTCGCCGACAAGATCGTCGAGGCTTGCTCGGAGGTCATGTCCGTCGGCGGTGTGAACGCACGGATCGGAGCGAGCGTCGGCATCGCTGTCGCAGCGTCTCCGAACGAACCCTTCGCGAGACTGCTGGACAAAGCGGACCGGGCCATGTACGACGCAAAACGTGCCGGCAAGTCGGCATACCGCGTCCACGCGACCGATTGACTGATCGCTCCTCCGCGTCGTCCGCGCCTGCTGAAGTCACGATACCCGCCGGCAGAACTCAGCGACGATCCTTCTCTCGGCTTGCCGGCTGCGGATTGATCCGCCCAGTGGGCCGAAGTCGGTGTCTCTCCCGAGCGCTTTTTTCACCACGCCAACGGACACGATCTGCGAGTGCGCGAACCGGCCCGATGTCGGCCGTACGGGAAGGCCGCCGTCACTCGGGGCAGACATGCAGCGCGCAAAAAAGCCGGCTCGAGGCCGGCTTTCTCTTATCGGCGGGCGGGCAGTTCGACGGGTTCTACTGTGCGACCGACCTTGCTTTCCGCCGTCGCGACCGCCTACCAGGAGGTGTCGTGTTCCGCGGTGGCCGAGATCTTGTGGATCGCCAGGTCGGCGCCTTCGAACTCCTGCTCCGGATCCAGCCGCAGCCCCATCGCCGCCTTGATGCCGCCATAGACGATGACGCCGCCGGCCAGCGCGACGACGATGCCGAGCAGCGTACCAAGCAGCTGGCTGCCGAAGCTGATGCCGCCGAGGCCGCCCAGCGCGCTGCTGCCGAAGATGCCGGCCGCGATGCCGCCCCAGGCGCCGCACAGGCCGTGCAGCGGCCAGACGCCGAGCACGTCGTCGATCTTCCAGCGGTTCTGCGCGATCGTGAACATCTGGACGAACAGCACGCCGGCCACCGCGCCGACCACCAGCGCGCCGACCGGGTGCATCAGGTCGGAGCCGGCGCACACTGCCACCAGGCCGGCCAGCGGGCCGTTGTGCACGAAGCCCGGGTCGTTGCGGCCGGCCACCAGCGCGGCCAGCGTGCCGCCGACCATCGCCATCAGCGAATTCAGCGCCACCAGCCCGTTGATGGCTTCCAGCCGCTGCGCGCTCATGACGTTGAAGCCGAACCAGCCGACCGTCAGGATCCAGGCGCCCAGCGCCAGGAACGGGATGCTGGAGGGCGGATGGGCGGCAATCGCCCCGCTCTTCTGGTAGCGGCCGCGGCGTGCACCGAGCAGCAGCACTGCCGGCAGCGCGATCCAGCCGCCGACGGCATGCACGACGACGCTGCCGGCGAAGTCGTGGAACTGGGCCCCGAAGCTCGACTCGAGCCAGGCCTGCACGCCCAGGTTGCCGTTCCAGACGATGCCCTCGAAGAACGGATAGATCAGGCCAACCAGCAGGAAGGTCGCCAGCAGTTGCGGATAGAAGCGCGCCCGCTCGGCGATGCCGCCCGAGATGATGGCGGGGATCGCCGCCGCGAAGGTCAACAGGAAGAAGAACTTGACCAGTTCGTAGCCACCCTGGGCGGCAAGCTGCTCGGCGCCGACCAGGAATCCGGTGCCGTAGGCGACCGAATAGCCGAGGAAGAAATAGGCCAGCGTGGACATGCCGAAGTCGGTCAGGATCTTGACCAGCGCGTTGACCTGGTTCTTGCGCCGCACCGTGCCGAGTTCGAGGAAAGCGAACCCGGCGTGCATCGCAAGCACCATGATGGCGCCCAGCAGGATGAACAGGACGTCACCGCCCACCTTGAAGTCTTCCATTGCTTGCTCCCGTTTGCACAATGGGGGCGCATGAAGCGAAGACCATACCAGCAACCAAACTATTAGTTTTCAATGACTTGGAAAAACGACGCACCGAAACAGAGAAGTCGGCGCACCAATCGCGTGCAATCGGCGCCCAAAAATGCTCTCCATTGGTGCCAACATTCGACCGTTCGTTCTCAATTGGTGCAAGGCACGGGAGCAGCCTTGCGGGCGACCTTTTTCACTGGCCGTCGGCCCGATACCCCTTCGGCAACAGCACCCACATCCTGCCCTGCTGGCGCATCCGCCCGGCCATCCGGCCGGCCTCGTGGCCGAAGCCCCAGAAAAAATCCGCCCGCACGCCGCCCTTGATGGCGCCGCCGGTATCCTGCGCGACGACCAGCCGCCTGAGCGGCGCCACGCTGTTCGGCTGCGTCGTATCCAGGAACACCGGCGCACCGAGCGGCACGCTGCGCGGATCGACGGCGATGCTGCGCCCGGCGGTCAGCGGCACGCCCAGCGCACCGATCGGCCCCTCGTCGCCGGCCGGCAGGCGGCGGAAGAAGACATAGGCCGGATTCGCGCCGAGCAGTTCCGACAGGCGCTGCGGGTGCGCCTCGGCCCAGGCCTTGATGCCGTCCATCGAGGCCTGCGACAGCTTCAACTCGCCCTGCTCGACCAGCCAGCGGCCGATCGACACGTAGGGGTGGCCGTTGTGGTCCGCGTAGCCGATGCGCACGCGCGCCCCGTCCGGCAGCTCGACGCGGCCCGAACCCTGCACCTGCAGGAAGAACAGCTCGATCGGGTCCTCGGCCCACAGCAGCACCGGCGCCGGCAGCGCCGGCCCCAGCGCCGCGATCTCGGACCGCGTCCAGTAGGGTTTCAGCGTCTGCCCGTCGAGCCGGCCGCGCAGCCGCAGCTTCTTCAGCTCCGGGTAGAGGCCGGCCAGCTCGACGTCCACCAGGTCGTCCGGCACGCCCAGCACCGGCCAGCGGGCCACCTCGTCGCGCTGCAGGCGACCGCGGATCAGCGGCTCGTAGTAGCCGGTCACCAGCCCGCTGTCGGAATCGTCCGAATTGACGACGTGCCACGGCTGCAGCGACGCGCGCAGGTAGTCGAGCATGGCCGCCGGGTCGTTTGCCGGGAGCTTCGGCAAGCCGGCGCAAAAGTCCAGCCATGGCTCGCCGCCGCCGAGTTTGCCGCAGGACCGGCGCAGCGCCGGCAGCGCCTCCAGCACCGGATCCTCGGCCAGGCCGGCGAGCTGCGGCCAGTCCGCGGCCACCAGGTGGGCGGCCTCGGTCGCTGGCGCGGGCGCTGCGGCGACCGGACACTTCGGACAGGCGGGGCAGACCGGGCAGCTCGGGCACGACTGCTGCGGGCATTGCTCGGCCGACCTGGCGGCTTCGCGTTCCGCCTGCGGCGAGCAGGCGCAGATGCCGAGCAGCAGCAGCGCGGCAGCCAGCCGGCGCTTCAGGATCTGGAACATGGGGATCGGTTACACTCGCGTCGCAAGGCGACGAGTATAAGACGCCTGCCCACCCTCCCGATTCGAACCGCCCCGCCTCCGACCGGAGCTGACACCATGTGGGTAATCATTCTCGAAGCCGGCGTGGCCCTGACGCTGCTGCTGGTCATCGTCTGGGCCACCTGGCCGCGCAAACGCAGGAATCCCGACGAAGATGAACGCAAGTCCTGAACTGGCCGCGCTGCTGGCCCGCGCCGAGCGCGTGCTGAGCCGGCTCGAGGCGGTGCTGCCCGGCCCGCCGGAGGCGCCCGACTGGCGCGCTTCCACGGCCTTCCGCTGGCGCCGGCGCAACGGCCGCGCATTGCTCGAGCCGGTCGCCTCGCCGCACCGCATCCGGCTCTCCGACCTGAAGGACGTGGACCAGCAGAAGAAGCGCATCGACCAGAACACGCGCCAGTTCCTGGCCGGGCGGCACGCCAACAACGTGCTGCTGACCGGTGCCCGCGGCACCGGCAAGTCTTCGCTGGTGAAGGCCTTGCTGACCGCCCACGCGAAGAGCGGGCTGCGCCTGATCGAGGTGGACAAGAGCGAGCTGATCGACTTGCCCGACATCGTGGACCTGGTGCGCGGCCGGCCCGAACGCTTCATCCTGTTCTGCGACGATCTGTCGTTCGAGGAGGGCGAGGCCGCCTACAAGGCCCTGAAGAGCGTGCTCGACGGCTCGGTCGCCTCGGTGTCGGACAACGTGCTGATCTACGCCACCTCGAACCGCCGCCACCTGATGCCGGAATACATGGCCGAGAACCTGCAGTCGCGCCATGTGGACGGCGAGGTCCATCCGGGCGAGGCGGTGGAAGAGAAGATCTCGCTGTCCGAGCGCTTCGGCCTGTGGCTGTCCTTCTATCCATTCAGCCAGGACGAATACCTGGGCGTCGTGCGCCACTGGCTGAAGCAGTTCAAGGTGCCGGCGGCCCAGATCGACGAGGCCCGCGGCGAGGCGCTGCAGTGGGCGCTGATGCGCGGCTCGCGCAGCGGCCGGGTGGCCTGGCAGTTCGCGCGCGACTTCGCCGGGCGCTGCGAGGGCTGATCGATGGGTACGCGCAAGCAGGTGGATGTGGCCGCGGCGGTGATCCTGCGGCCCGATGGCAGCTTCCTGCTCGGCCAGCGCGCGCCGGGCACGTTCTACCCGGGCTACTGGGAATTTCCCGGCGGCAAGGTCGAAGCCGGCGAGGAGGTGGCCGCAGCCCTGGTGCGCGAGCTCGACGAGGAGCTGGGCATCCGGGTGCTGCGCTGCCGGCCGTGGCTGGTGCGCGAACACGTCTACGAGCATGCCCACGTCAGGCTGCACTTCTTCCAGGTGCCCGAGTGGAGCGGCGAGGTGAACGATCACGCGCACAGCGCGCTGGCCTGGCAGCGGGCCGACGCGCTCGACGTCGCGCCGATGCTGCCGGCCAACGGGCCGATCCTGAAAGCCCTGCGGCTGCCCGAGCGGATGGGCGTCAGCAGCGTGCGCACGCTCGGCATCGACGGGCAGCTGGCAGCGCTGGAGCGTGCGCTGGCCGGCGGTCTGCGGCTGGTGCAGCTACGCGAGGCCGGCCTGCCCCGCACCGAACTGAACCATCTGGCGCGCGAGATGCGCGTCCGCTGCCAGGCGGCCGGCGCGCTGCTGGTGGTCAATGGCGACGAGGCGCTGGCGCGGGACGCAGCGGCCGACGGACTGCACCTGCCCGCGCGCGAGCTGATGGCCCGCCGCACGCGGCCGGAATTCGACTGGGTCGGCGCCTCCTGCCACCGCCGCGAGGAACTGGAACAGGCCGCCCGCCTCGGCCTCGACTACGCCTTGCTCGGACACGTGGCTGCGACGCCGAGCCACGAGGGCGAGCCGCCGCTGGGCTGGGCGCGCTTCGAAGCCCTGGTGCGCCTGTTGCCGCTGCCGGTATTCGCGATCGGCGGCCTCGACATGTCCGACCTCGAGCGTGCCCGACAGGCCGGCGCCCACGGCGTGGCATCGATCCGCGCGGCCTGGTACTAGGACCGGTCGCAGCCCGGCAGCGGCGTTCCCCCGGCCCCGGCCATCGCCGGACGCTCCGCTGTGGCGGCGGCCGCAGCCGGATCGCGAAACCCGTCCGTCGTGGCGCCGCCGCCGACAGGCGATGGCAAGTAGTGCGGCACCCGGCACGTATAACTAAAGTAGTATCGTACAGACTCGATCCGGGTTCGCAACGTGACGGATTCGCCTCCCCCGAGAGGCCTCCGCCCGGATAATGATCCGAACGGCCGGCACGGCACCGATCAACTCGCGACGCAGGGAAAATGAGCGCAGAGCAGCACCGACCTTGGCCATGCAGAGCAAGAGCCCGCTAACCGAAGCGCCCGTTCCGGACCACGGCCCGGTGGAGCAGAGCGTCGCCGGCATCTACCTGATCCAGGAAGGCAGCTTCACGTACGTCAATCCCGAGTTCGCACGGATCTTCGGCTACGACTCGCCGTCGGAAATCATCGATCAGGTGCCGATGGTTGCGCTGATCGCACCGGAACACCGCGCCATGGTGCTCGAGAACGTCCGCCTGAGGGTCAGCGGCAAGGTGCAGGAAATGCGCTACACCTTCACCGGCCTGCGCCGCGGCGGCGGCCGGATCGAGGTGGAAGTGCACGGCCATCACATCGACGTCAACGGCAAGCCGGGCGTCATCGGGCTGCTCCTCGACGTGTCGGCCCGCCGGCGGGCGGAACGAACCATCGACGCCTGTCTCGGCATGATCGGCGGCGACCTGCGGACGCCGCTGCACCAGGTGGACAACCTGGGCGAATTGCTGGCCGGGCAGGCCCCGGGCCAAGGCGGCGAGGCGCAGATCGCGGAGCTCGAGCGGGCCACCCAGCGCCTGCAGAACCTGATCGGCGCCATGCTCGAGTTGTCACGGCTCGAGAGCGGCGAAACGAAGAGCGTGCCGTCGGACTTCGGCACCTCCGCGCTGCTCGAACGTGCGGCGCACAAGATCTCCGCCGCCGCCGCCCGCAAGGGAATCCGCCTCGTCACTACCCTCTCGCCGGGCTGTCCGGCCCGCCTGCATGGCGACGCGCGGCACATGGCACGGGCGCTGGACGCCCTGGTCGGCAATGCGGAGAAGTTCTCCGACTGCGGCGAAATCGTGCTGCGGGCCAGTCTCTGCAGCGGCGATCGCGCCGCGAAACGCCTTCGCGTCGAAGTCGCGGACCAGGGCCATGGCATCGAGGCGGGTATCCGGGAAGGCATCCGCGACCTGTTCAGCCACGACGACCACTCCGACACGCGCCGCTATGGCGGGGTCGGCCTGGGGCTGGCGCTGTGCAAGCGGCTGGTGTCGCTGCTGCACGGCGAGATCGGCTTCGAGTCGCGCCCCTCGCTCGGCAGCACGTTCTGGCTGGAAGTCCCGGTCAGCCTGCCGGAACGGGCCGAGGCCGAGGCCGAGGCTGCGGCGCAGGGCGCGGAATCGCGCTGACGAGGATCCGGCAGCAGCTGCGCAGGGATGCCGCGCCTGCCACGGCATCGCGAACACACACCGGGTATGTGCCTTCGCACCCGATCGTATCGAATTTCGATACTAAATGACATCAGTATCGTCACAGAGTACGGCTCTGGCTATGATGCGCCTGCCTGTACTTCGAGACGACACCGATGCTCTCAATCTATGACGTCAAGCCCCGCTTCCAGCAGTTGCTGCGGCCACTCACCGGTCGGCTGGCGGCGGCCGGCATCACGGCCAATGCGGTCACGCTGCTGGCGATGGCGATCTCGCTGGCGATTGGCCTCGGGCTGAGCCTCGCCCCCGCCGCCCCGGGCGCCTTCCTGCTGCTGCCGGCGTGGCTGTTCCTGCGCATGGCGCTGAATGCCATCGACGGCATGCTGGCCCGCGAGCACAGACAGAAGTCGACGCTCGGCGCCTACCTGAACGAGCTCACCGACGTCGCCTCCGACGCGGCGCTGTACCTGCCGTTCGCCTTCGTCGCGCCGTTCGACGGCCTCTCCGTCGGACTGGTGATCTGGCTCGCGGCGCTGTCCGAGATGGCCGGCGCGCTGGGTCCGATGGTGGGCGCGTCACGGCACTACGAAGGGCCGATGGGCAAGAGCGACCGGGCCTTCGTGTTCGGCGCGCTCGGCCTGTGGCTGGGGCTGGCCGGCGCGCTGCCGGACTGGCTCGGCTGGCTGATGCCGCTGCTGGCGCTGGCGATCGCCCTCAACATCTTCAATCGCGTGCGCGCCGGCCTGGCCGAGATCGCGACGCAAGCACAAGGATGAATCGATGATCCCGCTGACCGAAAGACCGGTGAACGAACACAGCTTCGCATCCCATGACGGGGTCGAGCTCTTCTACCGCCACTGGCCGGCCAGCGGCACGCGCCGCGGCGCGGTGCTGCTGTTCCATCGCGGCCACGAACACTCCGGCCGCATGGCCCACCTGGTCGATGAACTGCGACTGCCGGACTTCGATTTCTTCGCCTGGGACGCCCGCGGCCATGGCCGCTCGCCGGGGCAGCGCGGCTTCTCGCCGAGCTTCGGCCACTCGGTACGCGACGTGCAGTGCTTCGTCGACCACGTCCGCGAGCAGTACGGCATCGAAGCACAGGACATGGCGGTGATCGCGCAGAGCGTCGGTGCGGTGCTGGTATCCACCTGGGCGCACGACTACGCGCCGCGGCTGCGCGCGCTGGTGCTGGCTTCGCCGGCCTTCAAGGTCAAGCTGTACGTGCCGTTCGCGCGGCCCGGCCTGCGCCTGATGCAGAAGCTGCGCGGCAACTTCTTCGTCAACAGCTACGTCAAGGCCCGCTTCCTGAGCCACGATCCGGCGCGCCAGGCGAGCTACGACGGCGACCCGCTGATCACCCGTCCGATCTCGGCGAACATCCTGCTCGGCCTGTACGCGGCAGCCGAGCGCGTGGTAGCCGATGCGGCGGCGATCACGCTGCCGACCCAGTTGCTGATCTCGGGCGCCGACTGGGTGGTCGAGCACCGGCCGCAGCACGACTTCTTCGAGCGGCTCGGCTCGGCCGTGAAGGAGAAGCACGTGCTGGACGGCTTCTTCCATGACACGCTGGGCGAGGCCGATCGCGACCGGGCGGTCGGGCTGGTGCGCAGCTTCGTGCTGCGCCAGTTCGAGCAGCCGGCGCCAGCGCTGGATCTGAACGACGCCGACCAGGCCGGCTACACCTTCGAGGAAGCCCGCCGGCTGGCCGCGCCGCTGCCGCAAGGCAGCTTCAAGGCCTGGTGGTGGAAGACCTACCGCAAGGGCCTGCGCTGGGCCGGCATGGTGTCGGAAGGGGTTTCGCTCGGGCAGCGCACCGGCTTCGATTCCGGCAGCACGCTCGACTACGTCTATCGCAACGAGGCCAAGGGGGCCGGCCCGATCGGCCGGCTGGTGGACCGCAACTACCTCGACGCCGTCGGCTGGCGCGGCATCCGGCAGCGCAAGCTGCACCTGGAGGAGCTGATCCGCACGGCGATGGCGCGGCTGCGCGCCGACGGCCGGCCACTGCGGGTGCTCGACATCGCCGCCGGCCACGGCCGCTACGTGCTCGACGCGCTGACCGGCCAGGGGGCGCGCCCCGACGCGGTGCTGCTGCGCGACTACTCGGACATCAACGTGCGCGACGGCGGCCGCCTGATCGAGGACAAGGGCCTCTCCGACATCGCCCGCTTCGAAAAGGGCGACGCCTTCGATACCGAATCGGTCGCCGGCGCGCAGCCCGGCAGCACGATCGGCATCGTCTCCGGCCTGTACGAGCTGTTCCCGTCCAACGACCTGGTCCGCGCCTCGCTGGCCGGCATGGCCAGGGCGGTCGAGCCGGGCGGCTACCTGATCTACACCGGCCAGCCCTGGCATCCGCAGCTGGAGATGATCGCCCGCGCACTGACCAGCCACCGCGACGGCGAGGCCTGGGTGATGCGCCGCCGCACCCAGGCCGAGATGGACCAGCTGGTGCGCGAAGCCGGCTTCGACAAGATCGAACAGCGCATCGACGAATGGGGCATCTTCACTGTCTCGATCGCCCGGCGCCGCGAGGCATGAACGGCACCGTCGCGGTCCCGCTCGGGCCGATCCGCTGGAAGCACAGCCTGGCCTGGCTGGCACTGCTGGCGCCGCTGTTCTTCCTCAGCTACGGCTGGGCCAACCAGCTGGCGGCGAGCCGGGGCGTGAGCGCGAGCATCGTCTTCGGCTGGGAGCGCAGCATCCCCTTCCTGCCCTGGACGATCGTGCCGTACTGGTCGATCGACCTGATGTACGGCCTGTCCTTCCTGGCCTGCCGCACGCCGCGCGAGGTCAATCACCACGGCCTGCGTCTGCTCGGCGCGCAGATCGTCTCGGTGGCCTGCTTCGTCGCCTTTCCACTGCGCTTCTCGGTCGACAAACCGGCTGCCGACGGCCTCTTCGGCGCCCTCTTCGACGCACTGGCCGGCTTCGACCTGCCCTACAACCAGGCCCCCTCACTGCACATCGGCCTGCTGCTGATCATCTGGTGGGTGCTGGTGCGCCGCGCCCCGCCTCTGCGGCGCCGGCTGTGGCACGGCTGGGCGCTGCTGGTGGCCGCATCGGTGCTGACCACCTGGCAGCACCACTTCTTCGACCTGCCGACCGGCGCGCTGGTCGGGCTGCTGTGCCTGTGGCTGTGGCCCGACCGCGGCACGCCGCCGCTGCTGCCCGGCCGCGACGAGGCCACCCGGCCGCAGCTGGCACTGTGGTACCTGGCCGGCGCCGTGCTGTGCCTGACGATCACGCTGCTGGGCGGCTGGGCCCTGCTGGCCGGCTGGCCGGCCGCGGCGCTGTTGCTGGTGGCGGTCAACTACGCCTGGACCGGCGCGGCCGGCTTCCAGAAGCACGATGGCCGCCAGAGCCTGGCGGTGCGCTGGCTGCTGGCGCCGTACCGGCTCGGCGCCTGGATCAACAGCCGGCTGTGGACACGCCGCCGGCCGGCACCGGATCGAGTCACCGAGCGGGTCTGGCTCGGCCGGCTGCCGACGGCGGACGAACTGGCGCGCCACCGCTTCGATGCGCTGGTCGACATGACGGCCGAATTCGATTCGCCGCGCGGCGCGCACCGAACGTACAGCGTGCCGCTGCTCGACCTGGCGGTCCCCTCGCCCGCTTCGCTGCGCCGGGCCGCCGCCGCGCTGGCGCGGGCCACCGCCGACGGCGAGCGGGTGCTGGTGTGCTGCGCGCTGGGCTATTCGCGCAGCGCGCTGACGGTGGCCGCCTGGCTGCTCTCGAGCCGCCGCTGCCAAAGCGTCGCCGAGGCCGTCGCGATGGTCGCGGCGGCGCGCCCGCAGGTGGTGTTCACGCCGGCCCATCGCAGACTGCTGGAGGCCCTGGCCGATGAACTCTGACGACGAACCCGCGGCCCGGCTGGCAGCCGAAGCCGCCGTCACCGCCGGCCTGCTCGATGCCGGCCGGACCGTCTCGCTGGTCTGCGGCACGACGCTGCTGGCCGCGGCGGCACTGGGGCTGCTGGGCCAACCGCTGCGGCCAATGGCATTGCTCGCGGCCGGCGCCATCGCGCTGCCGCAGGGATATTTCGCACAGCGGGCGCGCTTCGACGCCGGTATCTTGCGCCTCTGGGCATCCCGCTGGCATCGGACGGCCGACGCGGCTGCGGATCTGGCCGCCTTCGATGCCCGGCTGGGCCGACCGGCTCGGCCGGCCGCAACGCTGGCGGCAGACCTGGCCGAGCGCTGCCGGGGTGCGCGGCGGTTGCTGAAATGGCAGGCCGCCTGTGGCGTGCTGCAGTTGGGACTGACCGCCCTCGCCGTCTGGCCTTGACGGGCAAAAAGCCGAGCAACGAGAGATGATCGAAAAGCTGACCGCGCTGTTGCTGTGCCAATTCGCCAAGCTGCTGACCGGGGTGCGGCCCTTGTGGCGCGGCTGCGCGCCGCAGCCGAAGCTGCGCGTGTATTTCGCCAACCACCGCAGCCATGGCGACTTCGTGCTGATCTGGGCAGCGCTGCCGCCGGCCTTGCGCCAGCGCACCCGGCCGGTGGCCGGCGCCGACTACTGGCTCGACGGCGGCTTCAAGACCTGGCTGATCACCAGGGTGTTGAACGCGGTGCTGGTAGACCGCCGCCCCGAGCGCAGCGGACCGAACCCGGTCGAGCAGATGGCCGAGGCACTCGGCGCCGAAGAATCGCTGATCCTGTTCCCGGAAGGCACGCGCAACCTGGGCGAGGACCTGCTGCCGTTCAAGAGCGGCATCTATCACCTGGCGAAGGCCGCGCCGGCGGCGGAATTCGTGCCGGTCTGGATCGAGAACCTGGGCCGGGTGATGCCGAAAGGCGCGCTGATCCCGGTGCCGCTGTTGTGCACGCTGACCTTCGGCGCGCCGATCACGCTGCGTCCCGACGAGAGCAAGGGCGAGTTCCTCGAACGCGCCCGCAGCGCCCTGCTCGATCTCGCCCCACCCGCGAACTGACGCCGGAGCCCGACCATGAGTGCCGACCATACCCTGCTCAACGTCTTCGCCGCGGTGTTCGCCGCGCTGGCGCTGTCCAGCGCCATTGCCGCGCTGCTCAAGTGGCGGCAGGCGCCCGGCGGCGCCAGCGCGGTGATCGACAACCTGAATGCGCGCATCAACGCCTGGTGGCTGATGGTGGGCGTGCTGGCGCTGGCCTTCTGGATCGGCGAGGGCGGCATCATCGCGCTGTTCGCCTTCATTTCGTTCCAGGCGCTGCGCGAGTTCATCTCGCTCACCCACACCCGCCGCGGCGACCACCACGCGCTGATGTGGTGCTTCTTCTTCTTCCTGCCGCTGCAGTACGGGTTCGTGGCCACCCACTGGTACGGCATGTTCAGCATCCTGATCCCGGTCTATGCCTTCCTGCTTCTGCCCGTCTCGGCGGTGCTGGGCAGCGACGCCGAACGCTTCCTCGAGCGCGCCGCCAAGGTGCAGTGGGGGCTGATGATCTGCGTCTATTGCATCTCCCACGTGCCGGCGCTGCTGACACTCGAGATCGCCGGCTTCGAAGGGCGCAATGCGCAACTGATCATCTTCCTGGTGCTCACCGTGCAGTCCAGCGACGTGTTCCAGTACGTCTGGGGCAAGCTCTTCGGCAAGCGCAAGCTGGCACCGGCGATCTCGCCCTCGAAGACGCTGGAGGGCCTGGTCGGCGGCGTGCTGACCGCCACCGCGCTCGGCGCGGCGCTCTACTGGCTGACGCCGTTCGCGGTGTGGCAGGCGGCGCTGGTGGCGCTGACGATCAACATCGTCGGCTTCTTCGGCGGCTTCGTGCTGTCGGCGATCAAGCGCGACCGCGGCGTGAAGGACTGGGGCACCTTGATCGAGGGCCACGGCGGCATGCTCGACCGGGTCGATTCGATCAGCTTCTCGGCGCCGATCTTCTTCCACATCGTGCGCTACTGGTGGGCCTAGAGTCGCGTTGCGAGCTTGGCGGCGACCATGATTCGGGCGCAACTCGGGCGCCGCTGGCCGGCTGAAGCCGGCCCTACGAACCCGGTCGAGGC
>JBNLET010000204.1:0-17412 GCA_050305135.1 Rhodocyclaceae bacterium
TCGACGCGCTGCGCAGCGCTTCGGCCGGCCGCGTCACGGCGGTGATCCCGTACTACTCGTATGCCCGTTCGGACAAGAAGGACGCGCCGCGCATCTCGATCGCCGGGCGGCTGGTGGCCGACCTGTTGAAGACCGCCGGCGCCGACCGGGTGCTGACGATGGACCTGCACGCCGACCAGGTGCACGGCTTCTTCAGCATGCCGGTGGACCACCTGACGGCGATTCCGACGCTGGCCGCGCATTTTCGCCGCACGCGCGACCTGTCGCGCATGGTGGCGGTGGCCACCGATGCCGGCGGCGCCAAACGGGCAGGCCGATTCGCCGAGAAGCTCGACATTCCGATGGCGATCATCGACAAGCGCCGCGTCAGCGACACCGAGGTGCGCCAGGGCCACGTCGTCGGCGAGGTGGCCGACCGCGACGCGGTGATCTTCGAGGACGAGATCTCGACCGGCGGCACGCTGGTCAGGACCGTCGAGACGCTGCGCCGCGCCGGTGCCCGCAGCGTCATGGCCGGGGCCGTGCATCCGGTGCTGTGCGGACCGGCGATCGACAAGCTGTCCGCCGCCGGCATCGATTCGATCGTGGTCAGCAACACCGTGGCGGTGTCCGAGGACAAGCGCGCCAGGCTGCCTAGGCTCGAGGTGCTGTCGGTGGCGCCGCTGTTCGCCGCGGCGATCGAGCGCATCCACAGTGGCGAGAGCGTCGGCGCGCTGTTCCAGTAGCGCAGTGAGTGCATTGTGCGTCTGGCGTGTATCGATCGTTCGAGGCGGGCTGAAGCCCGCCCTACGTAGACCCGAACGGCGGCGCGCATCCGCCCCCGTAGGGCCGGCTTCAGCCGGCCTGCGGCGCCGCGGATTCCCTCATGCGTCCAGCTCGCGCAGCGCGTCGAGCGCCTGATCGAGCCGATCGACGGCGATCACCCGCAAGCCCTCGATGTCGTGCTTCGGCGCATTGGCGCGCGGGATCAGGGCCCGGCCGAAGCCCAGCTTGCGAGCCTCGCGCAGGCGCTCCTGGCCGCGCGGCGCGGGCCGGATCTCGCCCGCCAGTCCGATCTCGCCGAACACCGCCAGGCCGTCGGGCAGCGGCTTGTCGCGCAGCGACGAGACGATCGCCAGCAGCACCGCCAGGTCGGCCGCCGGCTCGGCGATGCGCACGCCGCCAACCGCGTTGACGAAAACGTCCTGGTCGGAACAGACGATGCCGGCATGGCGGTGCAGCACGGCCAGCAGCATGGCCAGCCGGTTCTGGTCGAGGCCCACCGACAGGCGCCGCGGGCTGGGGCTGCGGGCCGCATCGACCAGCGCCTGGATCTCCACCAGCAGCGGCCGGGTGCCCTCCTGCGTGACCAGGATGCAGGCGCCGGAGACCCGCTCTTCGTGCCGCGACAGGAACAATGCCGAAGGATTGCTGACGCCGCGCAGGCCGCGGTCGGTCATGCCGAACACGCCCAGTTCGTTCACGGCACCGAAGCGGTTCTTGATCGCCCGCACCAGCCGGAACGCCGAATGGCTGTCGCCCTCGAAGTACAACACCGTGTCGACGATGTGCTCCAGCACCCGCGGGCCGGCCAGCGCGCCGTCCTTGGTGACGTGGCCGACCAGGATCAGGCTGGCGCCGCTTTGCTTGGCGAAGCGCGTCAGCTGCGCGGCGCACTCGCGCACCTGGCCGACTGAGCCGGGCGCCGACGAGAGGCCGTCCGAATAGAGGGTCTGGATCGAATCGATCACCACCACCTGCGGCTTGTGCTCGCGCAGCGTGGCGAGGATCCGCTCCAGGCTGATCTCGGCCAGCAGTTGCAGCCCGGCCGGTGCCAGCTGCAGGCGCTGGGCACGCAACGCGATCTGCTCGCCGGATTCCTCGCCGCTGACGTACAGCGCCCGGCTGCGGCTCGCCATCGCCGACAGTGCCTGCAGCAGCAGCGTGGACTTGCCGATGCCGGGGTCGCCACCGATCAGCACCACGCCGCCGGCCACCAGGCCGCCGCCCAGCACGCGATCGAATTCCTCCACGCCGCTCGGCATGCGGGCGCTTTCGCGCGGCTCGATCTCGGCCAGCGCCTGCAGGCTGCCGGTGCTGCCGGAGAACGGCGAGTAGCGGTGCGCCTCGGCGCTCGCCGGCCGCTCGACGGCCTGCTCGGACAGCGTGTTCCAGGCCCGGCAATGGGGGCACTGGCCCTGCCAGCGCGGTACCTGGCCGCCGCATTCGGCGCACACGAAGACGCTCTTGCTACGGGCCACGGATCAGCTCCACGGCGGCGCGCTGCTCAGACAGATGCACGATCTGCTGCGCGGCGAAATCGGCGAAGGTGGTGATCAGGCGCGAACGGAAGCGGTCGCGCGGGAAGATCACCTCGAGCGGCGTAAATAGCGACGGCTCCAGCGGCACCGCCACCAGCGCACCCTCGCGCACGTCGCGCAGGATCGCCGCGCGCGAGGCGATGCCGTAGCCGTAGCCGCCGCGCGCCAGATGCTTGACGGCGGCCAGCGAGCCGAGCTCGGCACAGATCGGCACCTCCTCGATCGGGATGCCGGCGCCGACGAAGAAGGATTCGGCCAGATCGCGGATCGCGTTGCCCGGTTCCCGCGTGATGAAGTGGTGGCGCGACAGCTCGCCGGCTCCGACCCGCTCGAAACGCGCCAGCGGGTGGCGGGACGCGCAGATCACCATCAGCTCGTCCTGTCCGGCCGCGCGGCGCTCGAGCGAGCCGTCCCCGGTGACGATCTCGATCAGCCCCAGGTCCAGTTCCCGGTGGGCGACCCGGCCTTCGATGTAGGCCGAATTTCCCACCATCACGCGCGGCACGACCCTCGGATAGGTGCGCTTGAAGCCCTCCAGCAACTGCGGCAGCCAGTAGGCCGCGATGGTCGTGCTGGTGCCAATGTTCAGCGTGCCGGTGAGTTCGTCGGTCAGTTCGGCGATGCGGCTGCCCAGCTCGTCGTTGAGTTCGAGAATCCGGTCCGCGTAGGCCAGCACGATCTCGCCGGCCGGCGTCAGCGCGATGCTGCCGTGGCCGCGCTCGACCAGCCGGGTGTTGAACTGCTCCTCGAGCTGCTTGATCTGGAACGTCACCGCGGGCTGCGTCATGTGCAGATGCTCGGCCGCCCTGGTGAAGGAGCCGTACTTCACCACCGCACGAAATACCTGAAGTCTTCTGTCGGCCACCGGTCCGCCGTCGCTGAGGTCTGAGTGCGGATTGCATCACATTCGGCCGGCCTTTGCAGGCAGCGGGCGCGCGGCGCGCCCGCAGCGTCACCAGTGCCTTCACCGGATCGTGTTATAAACCGCGCTCCCGCCCACCCATTGCAGGACCGCGCCGACCACGATGCCGCTCGGTTTCTACATCATCATGGCAGCGCAGTTCTTCTCTGCGCTGGCCGACAACGCGCTGCTGATCACCGCCATCGCGTTGCTGCGGGACATGCAGGCCCCTGCCGAGCAGGAGCCGATGCTGAAGCTGTTCTTCACCATCTCCTACGTGCTGCTGGCCGCCTTCGTCGGCGCCTTCGCCGACTCGATGCCGAAGTGGCGGGTGATGTTGATCAGCAATACGATCAAGATCGGCGGCTGCCTGATGCTGCTGTTCGGCGCCCATCCGCTGCTCGCCTATGGCGTCGTCGGACTCGGGGCGGCAGCGTATTCGCCCGCCAAGTACGGCATCCTGACCGAGTACCTGCCCCACCGTCTGCTGGTGGTGGCCAACGGCTGGATCGAAGGCCTGACGGTCGGCGCGATCATCCTCGGTACGGTCCTCGGCGGCATCCTGATCCAACCCGACTGGATGACGCCGCTGGTCGATCTGCTGCCGCTCGTCGACAGCTACTTCCAGGTCACGATCCTGCTGGTCGGCCTGCTCTACCTGACGGCGGCCGTGTTCAACATCTACATTCCGGACACCGGCGTCGACCACAAGCCGCTGAAAAACAATCCGCTCTACCTGCTGCACGACTTCAATCACAGCCTCCGACTGCTGTGGCGCGACAAGCTCGGCCAGATCTCGCTGGCCGTGACGACGCTGTTCTGGGGCGCCGGTGCGACGCTGCAGTTCATCGTCATCAAATGGGCCGAGCATGCGCTCCAGTTCGATCTGTCGGAAGCCGCCCTGCTGCAGGGCGTGGTGGCCATCGGCGTCGCCCTCGGTGCGGTGCTGGCGGCCAAGCGGGTCAGCCTGAGGGACTCCGTGCGGGTCATCCCACTCGGCATCGCGATGGGCCTGGTCGTGATGGTGATGGTGCTGGTGCCGTACGTGCCACGGCTGGTGCTGGGCGAGTTCGACCTGTTGCATTGGCACGTGGTGCTGGAACAGCGGACGCTGGTGTCGATCCTGATGCTGGTCGTGATCGGTGCCTTGTCGGGCTTCTTCGTCGTGCCGATGAACGCGCTGCTGCAGCATCGCGGCCATATCCTGATGGGCGCCGGCCACTCGATCGCGGTACAGAACTTCAACGAGAACCTGTCGATCCTCGTCATGACCGGCATCTACGCGCTGTTGATCGCGCTGGAACTGTCGGTCAGCAGCGTGATCATCGCCTTCGGCGCCTTCGTGGCCGGTTCGATGCTGCTGATCAAGCGCCTGCACGAGACCAACCAGCGCGAGTCCGATTCGGTCTCGCTGCTCGAAGACCTGAAGCACTAGCGTAGTGTTGCGCGCAATGCGTTTGGCACTTGTCGGCCGTGCGAGGCCGGCTGGAGCATGGGCTTCACCGAGATCGCACCGCTACGCCGCTCAGATCAGCATCGGCCGGTCCGGCAACTCGTTCGGATTCCGCGGGAAGGCCGGGAAGCGGGCTTCGAGCAGCTCACCCACCTGCCGGATCGCATCGAGCGAACCGGTCAGGTAGTCGTCCCGCGCGAAGGCCTTCTCCATCGAGGCGCAGATGTCCTTCCAGGCGGACTGATCGGTGACCTGGTCGACACCCCGGTCGGCCACGATCTCCACGCGCCTGTCCACCAGTTGCACGAAGATCAGCACGCCGCTGTTCTCTTCGGTATCCCAGACGCCCAGGTGGCCGAAGGCTTCCACCGCGCGCTGGCGCGGCGTGACGTCCTGCAGCAGGGCAGACAGTTCGATCTCGGTCTCGACCGCGAAGCGGATCTCGCCCCGGTGACGGGTTTCCGAGTCGGCAATGGCTGCCTCGATGGCATCCAGCACCTCGCTGCCGAAGTGCCGCCGCGCCAGCCAGTCGGGCGTCAACAGGTGCCTGACGATTCGTTTCAACTTGCCTACCATCTGCCCGAAGCGCCTCCTCCGCCGAACCCGCCGCCACCGCCCGACCAACCACCACCACCTGACCAACCACCACCACCTGACCAACCGCCGCCACCCGACCAGCCTCCACCGCGCCGGCCGCTTCCTATCACGTGGCGGCCGCTGTTGCCGATCGCCAGTACGAAGACGAAGGCCAGCCCGGCCGCCACCAACGCCACGAACAGCGCGCCGGTCATGATCCAGGCGCCGATCCCGATCAGGCCCGCGGCGAGTGCCGAACCGAGCAGACGACCGAAGACGCCGCGCAGGAAGCCGCCGCCGAAGATCGACGCGAACAAGCCCAAGCTCAGCAGGGTTTCGAAGTCGGTGTTGCCGTGTCTGCCCCCGGCGCGGCGCGGCGGCGGCAACGCCTCGCCGGCCAGCCGCGCATCGATCGCGTCGATTGCCGCGCTCAGGCCGGCTTCGAAGTCCCCCTGCCGGAAGGCCGGCGCCATTCGTTCCTCGATGATGCGCTTGGCGATCGCGTCGGGAATCGCGCCCTCGAGGCCGCGGCCGACCTCGATGCGCATGGCGCGGTCCTCGACCGCCACCAGCACCAGCACGCCGTCGTCCACATCGCGACGGCCGAGCCTCCAGTCATCGACGACGCGAATCGAGTAGTCCTCGATCGGCTCGGGCCGCGTGCTCGGCACCAGCAGGATCGCGAGCTGGCTGCCTCGTTGCCGCTCGATTGCCTGCAGACGGTCGAGCAGGCGCCCGCGTGCCCGCTGTGACAGGACGCCGGCCAGATCCTGCAGCTGCTGATGGCCTGCCGGAACGGGACGTAGCTGGGCGAACGCCGGCGGCAGCAGACAAAACAGCGCCCACGCTACGGCGGCCCACTGCACTCTCATCGAGGTGCGCGCGAATTCACTGCTTCGCCGCACCGAACTCCACGCTGGGCGGGCGGCTGACCGAGGCCTCGTCGTCGACGGCGAAGTTGGGCTTGACCTGATAGTCGAACATCATCGCCAGCAGGTTGTTCGGGAAGGTGCGCACCGACACGTTGTACTTCTCGACCGCCCGGATGTAGCGATTGCGGGCCACCGCGATGCGGTTCTCGGTGCCTTCGAGCTGGGCCTGCAGGTCGCGGAAGCTGGCATCCGCCTTCAGCTCCGGATAGCGCTCCACCACCACCAGCAGTCGTGCCAGGGCGCTCGACAGCTGTCCCTGCGCCGCCTGGAATTGCTGCAAGGCCTGCGGGTCCTGCAACAGCTCGGGGCCGACCTGCAGCCCGCCGACGCGCGCCCTCGCCTCGGTCACCGCGACCAGGACATCCTTCTCGTGGGCCGCGTAGCCCTGCACGGTCCTGACCAGGTTGGGCACCAGGTCGGCACGCCGCTTGTACTGATTGACCACCTCCGACCAGGCGGACTTGGTGCCCTCGTCCGCAACCTGGATTTCGTTGTAGCCGCAGCCGTGCAGCAGCAGGCTCACAATCGCGACGATCAGCA
This sequence comes from Rhodocyclaceae bacterium, assembly GCA_050305135.1. Taxonomy (GTDB): domain Bacteria; phylum Pseudomonadota; class Gammaproteobacteria; order Burkholderiales; family Rhodocyclaceae; genus Cognatazoarcus. The sequence continues at coordinate 6,703 of JBNLET010000204.1, forward strand.
GGTTTCGCAAGCGCATGCGTGGCTCCGTTGTCCAATTCATCAGTGGCGGAATCCCGATTGCCGGCATGGGACTAGGCGCCGACCTCGGACAGGGCCCGGGCACGGCACAGATCCTCCCAGGCCTTGGCCTTGTCCTGCGGGTTGCGCAGCAGGTAGGCCGGGTGATAGGTGACGACGACCGGGATCCCGTCGAATTCGAAGGTCCGGCCGCGCGCGTCGGCGATGCGGACTTCCCGGTCGAGCAGCGACTGGGCCGCGGGGCGGCCCAGCGCAACGATCAGGCGCGGCGACAGCAGCCGGACCTGCTGCTTCAGGTACGGAAAGCAGGTGGCGATTTCGGCCGCCTCCGGCGTGCGGTTGCCGGGCGGCCGGCACTTGACTGAATTGGCGATGAAGGCGCCGTTCGAGCGCGACAGGCCAACCGCCGCGAGCATCGCGTCGAGCAGCTGGCCGGCCGGACCGACGAAGGGTTCGCCGCGGCGATCCTCCTCGGCGCCGGGTCCTTCGCCGACCATCAGCCACTTCGGATGCAGATCGCCGATGCCGGGCACCGCCTGTTTGCGCCGCTGGTGCAGCGCGCAGGCGGTACACGCCCGGATGCGGGCCTCCAGTTCGGACCACCCCAGCTGCCCATCGACCGATACCGGCGTTCCGGCTGCAGTCTCGGAACGACGCTCGACGCTCGCCGCCTGCGTTTCCGAGGCCAGCCGGGGCCGGCGCTGCACCGGCATCGCCGTGGGCGCAGCCGGACGGCGCTCGGGCATCGCCGGCGCCGCCGCTTCGATCGCCGCGGCGGGCAGCACCACCTGCTCCCCGACACCCTCGCCGGCATCCGGCGCGAGTCGCTGGCTGCGCAGCCGCCAGATCGGGGTGAGCCCGATTTCGCGCAGGATCGCCGCCCGCCGCGGCGTCACAACAGATACCTCATCACGATCGCGTCTTCCCTGCCCTGTCTGCCGGGATAATAGCCCTTGCGCCGGCCGATGGCTTCGAAGCCACGACCACGGTACAGCCTCAGCGCCGCCTCGTTGGACGGGCGCACTTCGAGGAACAACTGGCTCGCGCCGTGGTGGCGCGCCTGGTCGAACAGGAATTGCAGTACCGCGCCGCCGATGCCGCGCCGATGCTGCTCGGCCGCGACGGTCAGGTTGAGCAGGTGCGCTTCGTCCAGCACCAGCATCAGCACGGCGTAGGCGACCCGCTGCCCGGCTTCCCAGAACACCCAGCAGGCGTGGCCCGCCGCCATCGAATCGCCGAAGCTGTTGGCGCTCCACGGCGCCGGATGCAGCGCCCGCTCGACTTCGCCGACCCAGTCCAGGTCGGCGTTCGCCATCGGACGGCACTCGAGCCGGACTTCGGTCAAGCACGGCCTCCGCGGGCAAGGCGCTCGAGCGTGGTCAGGGCGACCTTGTTGCGGACGTAGTCGGGCACCGCCTCGGACAGCGGCGTCACGCTTCCGGCCGAAAACTTGCGCCGACCGATTTCGGCGACTTCGCACGCATGGGGTACCGCCTCGGAATCGACGATGTCCACCCGCGCCGTCAACTCGGCCGGCAGCCTTGCCCTGTAGGCCGAGAAGCCGCATCCGATGCCCTTCCAGCGCTGATCAGCCGGGGGCGGCGGCACCTGCTCGGGTGGCACGCAGGCGGCTTCGCCCATCGGCATCAGCGCACCGTCGGTACGGCAGAAACTCTGCACGTAGACCTCGCCCATGCGGGCGTCGGTGGCGGCCAGGATGCGCTCGCCGCTGCAGCGCTCGGCCAGCGCCTGCAGGGAGGAAACCGACACCACCGGCCGGGCGAGACCGATGGCCAGGCCCTGGGCGAGTCCGCAGCCGAGCCTCAGCCCGGTGAACATCCCCGGCCCGGAGCCGAAGGCGATCGCGTCGATCTGCTCGATCGACAGCTCGAGCTCGCTCAGCAGCCGACTCAGCCGCTGCAGCGCGGTGGCGGATTGTCCCGGTCCGGGTTCGAGATCGACGGCCGTGCAGCGTCCATCATGCCAGACGGCAAGACTGCCACGCTCGGACGAAGTTTCGATGGCGAGGACGATCATCGGCCGAATTGTAACCGCGCGGCCGCCGATGTGATCCTCTTCGCATCATGAAGGGAAGAGATTCAGCGCGAAGGTCGGGCGCGCCGCTCGCGCACTTCGTAGACGTCGCGATTGGCCCGGATGTCTTCGCGCAGCCTGTGCAGTTCCTCGCGGCTCCGTATGCGGCGCTCGCCGCTGCCGGTCGGCAGGGAGCCGTCGCCCTGCGGCGCCAGCATGCGGCGGATCTCGGCCCAACGAGAATCCTCCGCTTGCGGCATGGCCCCGGTCGCCGGTGCCCCGACGTCGGCGCTGGCCTCCTCGGCACAGCCGAGCGCCGGCAGCAGGCACAATGCCGCTGCGCCCAGCAGTCGGCACATGCGGGCGGCCAGCAGGTCGAACGGTCGATGACGGAGCATGGGGCGGTAACGGGTCCGATCGGGAGACTAGAGGTTATCTGTAAAACTAGTTCAGGAGCGCGATTTGCGTCACGCAGGGGTACGACTTCTGTAAGGGCGTGTAAGCGCCCGCGAACCAGCTTACGAAGCGTTACCCGCCACGGCCGCCGGAGAGCAGTTGGCAGTAGAATTCGGCGCAAACAAACGAAGAGATGCCCTCATGTCGAAGAATCGCAATCGTGTCCTGCTGGTCGACGACGACGCCCGGCTGCGCGAACTGCTCAACCGTTACTTGAGTGAGCAGGGCTTTTCGGTCAAGGCCGTGCCCGACGCGGTGGCGATGGACCGGGCGCTGCACCGGGAGCACTACGATCTGATGGTGCTGGACCTGATGCTGCCCGGCGAGGACGGGCTGGCCATCTGCCGCCGGCTGCGGGCGGCCGAGAACAAGATCCCGATCGTGATGCTGACCGCCAAGGGCGACGACGTGGATCGCATCGTGGGGCTGGAGATGGGCGCGGACGACTACCTGCCCAAGCCGTTCAATCCGCGCGAGCTGGTGGCGCGCGTCAACGCCGTGCTGAGGCGCCAGCCGCAGCTGCCGCCCGGCGCACCGGCGCCCGAGGAGGAGGAGATCTCCTTCGGCAAGGTGACGGTCAATCTGGGCACCCGGACGCTGATCCGCGACGGCGAGGATCTGCCGCTCACCACCGGCGAGTTCTCGCTGCTCAAGGTCTTGCTGCAGCATCCCCGTCAGCCGCTGTCGCGAGACAAGCTGATGGAACTGGCCCGCGGCCGCGAATACGAGGTGTTCGACCGGGCCATCGACGTGCAGGTGTCGCGCCTGCGCAAGCTCGTCGAGGACGATCCCGCCAAGCCCCGCTACATCCAGACGGTGTGGGGCTTCGGATACGTATTCGTCCCCGATGGCGTCAAGAACAGCTGAGCTTCCCGAGTCTTCGGCGGCGCCGGCCGGCCCCGGCGGCGCGGGGCTGAAGTGGCGCCTGCCCTGGCCGCGCACGCTGCTGTGGCAGATCTTCGTCGTCGTCACCGTCGTGATGCTGATCTCGGCGGTGATCTGGTACCAGATCTTCCGCCACTTCGAGCAGGAGCCGCGGGCCCGCGACCTGGCCCAGATGGTGGTCAGCGTCGTCAATCTGACCCGCACCGCGCTGATCAATGCCGAGCCCTCGCGGCGGCGGGAATTGCTGATCGACCTGGCGGCGCTGGAAGGGATCCGCATCTACCCGGCCGAGGACAGCGACGTGCTGACTCCGCTGCCGCGCACCCGGGCGATGTCGCTGCTGACCTCCCGCGTGCGGGCGGATCTGGGCGAGGGCACGCGCTTCGCGGCCTCCTGGGAGGGCCTCGACGGTTTCTGGGTCAGCTTCCGCCTCGACCCGGACGACCCGGACGAGTACTGGGTGATGCTGCCGACCGAGCGCGTGGTGCGACCGCGGGCGGTGGACTGGCTCGGCTGGGGCGGTGTGGCTTTGGCGCTGTCGCTGGCCGCTGCCTACGTGATCGTCTCGCGCGTCAACCGGCCGCTGCGCAACATCGCCTCGGCGGCGCGGGCGGTCGGTCGCGGCGAGACGCCGGCGCCGCTGCGGCTGGAGGGGCCGGCCGACGTGGCCGAGGTGGCACGCGCGTTCAACCAGATGGCCGGCGACCTGGCCAGCCTGGACGCAGACCGGCGGCTGATCCTGGCCGGCGTGTCGCACGATCTGCGCACGCCGCTGGCGCGCCTGCGACTCGGCGTCGAGCTGTCGTCCTCTAGCATCGAGGACCGCGACGCGATGAGCGCCGACATCGACGAGATGGATCGCATCATCGGCCAGTTCGTCGACTTTGCCCGCGACGGCCAGAGCGAACCCGGCAGGCGGATCGACCTGAGCGAAATGTTGTCCGACCTGGAATCGCACTACGAACGCCTGGGCAAGAACGTGCGCGTCGACGTGCCCGAATCGGTCGAGCTGCTGGGGCGGCCGCTGGGACTGCGGCGCGCGGTCAGCAACCTGGTGGACAATGCGCTGCGCTATGCGCCGGAAGGCGCAGCGGTGGAGGTGGTATTGGCGGTGGACCAGCAGTTTGCGCTGATCGAGGTGCAGGACCGCGGGCCGGGCATCCCGGAAGACCAGGTCGACAGGCTGAAACGGCCTTTCACGAGACTGGAAAGCGCCCGCACCGACGCCAAGGGCTCCGGCCTGGGCCTGGCCATCGTCGAGCGCATCGCCCGCGCCCACGACGGCTCGCTGGCGTTGCTGCCGCGCGAAGGCGGCGGTCTTCGCGCGGTGTTGCGCCTTGCGCTGGGCGGTCCCCAAGGGGACCCGCACGGCCAGGGCGGAGGCGCCTGAGGGCTGCGTTTGCAGCTTTGCAGGGCGGAACCCAGATACCCGATATAATCCGGCCGCCATGAAGTTCTTTTTCGACCTGCTGCCGGTCATCCTTTTTTTCGGCGCCTACAAGATCGCGGGCGGCCACGAACAGGGCGCGCTCGAACTCGCCCGCGCCGTGCTGGGAGACGGCATCGAACTGAAGCAGGCCCCGATCCTGATCGCGACCGCGATCGCGATCGCGGCGACGGCCGCGCAGATCGCCTGGGTCTGGATGCGCCACCGCAAGGTCGAAACGATGCTCTGGGTCAGCCTGACGATCGTCACGGTGTTCGGCGGCGCGACGCTGATCTTTCACGACCCGATCTTCGTCAAGTGGAAGCCGACCGTGCTGTACTGGCTGTTCGCGGCCTCGCTGGCCGGTTCGGCGCTGCTGACGAAACGCAACCTGATCCGCAAGCTGCTGGAGTCCCAGATCAAGCTGCCGGATCCGATCTGGGCGCGGCTGAACATGGCCTGGGCGGTCTTCTTCGCGCTGATGGGCGTACTGAACCTGGTGGTCGCCTATCGCTTTTCGGAAGCCACCTGGGTCAATTTCAAGCTCTTCGGCATCATGGGACTGATGCTGGTGTTCGTGCTCGCCCAGGGCGCCTGGCTGTCGCGCTACATGGAGGATGAAAAGACATGATCTACGTGCTGATCGGCGAGGACAAGCCGGATTCGCTGGCCTCCCGGATGGCCGTTCGCAGCGAACACCTGGCCCGCCTGAACGCGCTCAAGGACGAGGGCCGCCTGCTGATCGCGGGCCCCTTCCCCGCCATCGATTCGCCCGATCCGGGGCCGGCCGGCTTCACCGGCAGCCTGGTGATCGCCGAGTTTCCGTCGCTGGCCGACGCCGAAGCCTGGCTCGCCGACGACCCCTATACCCGCAGTGGCGTCTTCGTCCGCACCCAGGTCAAGCCGTACAAGAAGGTGTTGCCTTGAGCGAACGGACGATGGAGAAGATGAAGGCGCGGCTGGCCGTACTTTCGCCGCTCGAAATCGACATCCAGGACGACAGCGCGCTGCATGCCGGACACGCAGGCGCCCGCGGCGGCGGCCACTACCGGCTGCGCATTGTCTCGTCGGCATTTGCGGGCAAGAACACCGTCGCCCGCCACCGCATTGTCTACGAAGCGCTCGGCGACATGATGCAAACGGAAATCCACGCGCTGGCGATACAGGCGCTTCCTTCCTCCAACTAACCCACACCCACCCAAGGATTTGCAATGAAGATCGTATCCGCCCGAATTGCCGTGATGCTGGCCGCAGCGCTCGGCACCCCGCTCGCGCTCGCCGCTGCAAGCGTGGCGACCGTCAATGGTCAGCCGATCCCGCAGGCGCGTGCAGACGCGTTGATGGCAGAGCAGAAGGCGCAGGGCCGCCCCGAATCGCCGCAGCTGAAGGATGCCGTCAAGGAAGAACTGGTGCGGCGCGAAGTGATGGTGCAGGCAGCGAAGTCCAAGGGGTTGGACAAGAAGCCCGAGGTGCAGGCGCAGATGGATCTGGCCCGCCAGGCCATCCTGATCCGGGCCTACATCCAGGACTACGTCGCCACCAACCCGGTCGCCGAGGGCGAGATCCGCAAGGCCTACGATGAAATCAAGAACCGCGCCGGCGACAAGGAATACAAGGTGCGCCACATCCTGGTGGACAGCGAGGACGAGGCCAAGGCCATCATCACGAAGCTGCAGACCGGCGAGAAGTTCGAGGCGCTGGCGGCGCAGTCCAAGGACAGCGGAAGCAAGGACAAGGGTGGCGAGCTCGGCTGGGCGAATCCGGGCATGTTCGTGAAGCCGTTCTCCGAGGCGATGGTCAAGCTGAAGAAGGGCAAGTTCACCGGCGTGCCGGTGAAGAGCGATTTCGGCTACCACGTCATCCAGCTCGACGACGTGCGCGAACTGAAGGCCCCGTCGTACGACGAGGTGAAGGGCCAGCTCAGCCAGCGCCTGCAGGAGCAGCAGGTGCAAAAGCACATGCTGGACCTGCGCGGCAGGGCCAAGGTCGAGTAATCCTCGCGGGCGGGACAACGAAGAAACGGGGGCTCGCGCCCCCGTTTTCCGTTTCGTGGCCCGGCCGAATCAGAACTGCGAGTCGTCCAGCGCCAGTACGGCAGCGGCGCCGCCCACGATGGTGCGCGCCAGGCCGGGTGCCTGGCTCAGCACGTGGTCGGCGTAGAAGCGGGCGGTGAGGATCTTGGCCTGGTAGAAGGCGGTATCGCCCTCCGCTGCGGCCAGCCGCTCGCTCGCGATGCGGGCAGCGCGGGCCATCTGCCAGCCGCCGGCAACGATGCCGAGCAGCTTCAGGAACGGCACGGCGCCGACGTGGACCGCCTTGATGTCGCTGCCGAAGGTCTGCAGGATGTGTTCGACCGCGCCATCGACCGCCGCAACGCCGTCGGTCAGCGCCTGCCCGATGGCCTTCAGGTTGTCGTCGCCGCGCGCCAGCGCGCCGGCCGCATCGCGCATCTCGCCGATCAGCGCCTTGACCGTCAGGCCGCCGTCGCGGGCGATCTTGCGGCCGATCAGATCGTTGGCCTGGATCGCGGTGGTGCCCTCGTAGATCGTCGTGATGCGCGCGTCGCGCAGATGCTGGGCGGCCCCCGTTTCCTCGATGAAGCCCATGCCGCCATGCACCTGGACACCGGTCGAGGCAACGTCGATCGAGGTCTCGGTGCTCCATCCCTTCACGACCGGAATCAGCAGGTCGACCAGCGCCTGGGCATTCGCCCGCGTCGCCGCGTCGGGATGGCGCTGGGCCTTGTCGTTGGTCGCCGCCACGACGTAGGCCAGAGCCCTCATGGCTTCGGTGTGGGCCTTCATCCACAGCAGCATGCGGCGCACGTCGGGGTGATGGATGATGCTCACCTTCTCCCCGCTGCGAACGCCGAGTTCGGTGCCCTGCACGCGCTCGCGGGCGTAGCCGAGCGCCTGCTGATAGGCGCGCTCGGACAGCGCGACACCTTCCAGGCCGACCGCGAAGCGCGCTTCGTTCATCATGATGAACATGTATTCCAGGCCCCGGTTCGCCTCGCCGACCAGATAGCCGGTGGCACCGCCTTCGTCGCCGAAGGCCAGCACGCAGGTGGGGCTGGCGTGGATGCCGAGCTTGTGCTCGATCGACACGCAGCGCACGTCGTTGCGGGCGCCGGGCGACCCGTCCTGCTCGAGCAGGAACTTCGGCACGACGAACAGCGAGATGCCCTTGACGCCTTCGGGCGCGTCCGGCAGACGGGCCAGCACCAGGTGCACGATGTTGTCGGTCAGGTCGTGTTCGCCGTAGGTGATGAAGATCTTCTGGCCGAAGATCTTGTAGCTGCCGTCGGCCTGCGGTTCCGCCTTTGTGCGCACCGCGGCCAGGTCGGAACCGGCCTGCGGCTCGGTCAGGTTCATCGTGCCGGTCCATTCGCCGCTCACCATCTTCGGCAGGTAGGCCGCCTTCAGTTCGTCCGAACCCCGCAGCATCAGTGCCTCGATCGCACCGTTGGTCAGCATCGGACACAGCGAGAACGCCATGTTGGCCGACTTCCACATCTCGATGACGGCGGTGTTAACGAGCTTCGGCAGCCCCTGCCCGCCGAACTCCGGCTCGTTGGCGAGCGCGGTCCAGCCGGCTTCGATGAATTGCGCGTAGGCTTCCTTCCAACCGGGTGCGGTGCTGACCTCGCCGTCCTTCCACTGCGCGCCTTGCTGGTCGCCGATCCGGTTCAGCGGCGCCAGCACGCCGGCCGCGAACTTGCCGGCTTCCTCCAGGATCGCATCCACCAGATCTTCGCTGGCTTCCTCGCAGCCCGGCAGTGCCGAGACGTCGGCCAGGCCGGCCAGTTCCTTCAGCACGAAACGCATGTCGCGGATCGGCGCGTTGTAATCACTCATTCCCGTTTCTCTCCCGTACGTTTTCCCTGGCCGTCGTCGTTGCGTCCGGTCCCGGGTCTTCTTGCAAGGTATCGCTTGTCGTCAAAACTGCCGACCCATTCGGGTCGGAAAACCACCATCAGTGTCATCGCCATGCCGCTCATCCAGGCCTCGGAAAACGCCAGCAGCATGAAAAACGGCAGGTACTCCTCCAGCAACAGGCGCAGTTCGTACGCCCCTCCCAGCGCCAGCACCGCGGTGGCCGCGAAGCCGACCAGGACCACGCCCAGCGCCGCACCGGCGAAGGCCTGCACGAAGATGTAGACGAAGTAGTTCGGCGGCAGCCGGCGCTCGGCGAATCGCCTCAGCCGATGCGCCAGCAGGATCGGCAGGCAGGCCATCACCAGCAGGTTCAGGCCCAGCGTCGAGAAGTCCATCTCGCCGTTGATGGCGCTGATCAGCAGCACCAGTGCCATCGCCGGCAGCGCCAGCGACCAGCCGAACATCAGCGTCGCGACCGTCGCACCGAGCAGGTGCAGGTTGAGCCCTTCCCGCACGCTGGCGTTCATCGTCCACAACAGCGACAGCACGACGATGAAACCGAACCACGAATTCAGCCGCACCGGATCGCGCAGTCTTTGCCACGGCGCGATCCGCACTGCACGCCCGAGCAGCAAGGCTGCAGGCAAGGCCGTGATCCACAGCCAAACCGCTGGAAACAGCTGGCTGGAGAGATTCACGGCCCGCTCCGCGCTCAGAGCGACGCTGTCAGCTGAGGTATCGCCTCGAACAGATCCGCCGCCAGGCCGTAGTCCGCCACCTGGAAGATCGGCGCTTCGGGATCCTTGTTGATCGCGACGATCACCTTGGAATCCTTCATGCCGGCCAGGTGCTGGATCGCGCCGGAGATACCGATAGCGATATAGAGCTGCGGCGCGACGATCTTGCCGGTCTGGCCGACCTGGTAGTCGTTCGGCACGAAGCCGGCATCGACCGCCGCACGGCTGGCGCCCAGCGCGGCACCAAGCTTGTCGGCCAGCGGTTCGAGCAACTGGTGATAGTTCTCGCCCGAGCCGAGTCCGCGGCCGCCGGATACGATCGTCGCGGCCGCACCCAGTTCGGGCCGGGCGCTCTTCGTCAGTTCGCGGCCGACCAGCTTGGCGACGCCCAGATCGGCGCCGGCCGCCACCTCTTCGACGCTGGCCGCGCCCCCCTGCCCCGCAGCCTCGAAGGCCGTCGTGCGGACCGTGACGACCTTCACCGCATCGCTGCTGTGCACCGTCGCCAGCGCGTTGCCGGCGTAGATCGGACGCACGAAGGTGTCGGCCGATTCAACCGCCACGATGTCGGAGATCTGCGCCACGTCGAGCAACGCGGCGACACGCGGCAGCATGTTCTTGCCGGCCGAGGTGGCAGGCGCCAGCACGTGGCTGTAGTCGCCGGCCAGCGAGACCACCAGCGCTGCCACGTTCTCGGCCAATTGGTCGCCGTAGCAGGCCGCGTCGGCGACGCGCACCTTCGCGACGCCGTCGATCCCGGCAGCCTGGGCCGCGGCCTCGCCGCAACCCGCACCGGCCACCAATACGTGGATCTCGCCGCCGATCGCGGCGGCTGCGGCGACGGCGTTCAGTGTCGCGGCCTTCAGGCTCGCGTTGTCGTGTTCTGCGATTACCAGAATTGCCATGTCAGATCACCTTCGCTTCGTTCTTCAGCTTGTCCACCAGTTGGGCCACGTCGGCCACCATCACGCCGGCGCTGCGCTTGGGCGGCTCGACCACCTTCAGCGTCTTCAGGCGCGGGTTCGCGTCGACCCCCAGATCCTGCGGCGTGACCGTTTCGAGCGGCTTCTTCTTGGCTTTCATGATGTTTGGCAGCGTCGCGTAGCGAGGCTCGTTCAAGCGCAGGTCGGTCGTGATCACCGCCGGCAGCTTGATCTCGATGGTCTCCAGGCCGCCGTCGATTTCGCGCGTGACCTGCGCCTGCTCGCCTTGGATCGCCACCTTCGAGGCGAACGTGGCCTGCGGCCAGCCGAGCAGCGCGGCCAGCATCTGGCCG
>JBNLET010000205.1:0-18147 GCA_050305135.1 Rhodocyclaceae bacterium
TACTGCATCGCGATCCAGGGCGTCTATCCTTCCGGGCCCTGAGTCTGCGGCGTCGAGCAGTTACGATTCCAAGGAGGTCGGGGAGTCGGGATACCGCAAGAGGCCCAGCCAGATGGCTGGGCCTATTTGTGTCTGCCCGTCACTCCTCGGCGGTCTTCTGGCCGGGACTGGTGGCCATGAATTCGTCGAATTCGTGCTGGTCGCGCCGGCGCTTGGCGTCGAAGCGGAAGTTGCGGAAGGCCTCTGCGCGGCGCCGAATCTCTTCCTTGATCTCGCGGATCCGGTCGTACTGGGTCTGCTGGTACTCGTTGAAGACGACGTTGTCGGAGTCGCCGCGGGTGCGCGCGGCGCCGCGAAACAGCTGCTGCCACTTGTCGCGCAGCCAGCCCGGCAGCTCTTCGATGGGATGGCCGGCGATGGTCCACAGCAACACTGCGAAGCCCAGCGGGGCGAAGAGGAAGAAGCCCAGCACCATCGCAACGATGTTGGTGCCGCTCCAGTGCCCCCGCCCACAGCACGATGAGCCGCGATGCGACTGATGGGAGTGGGAATGCGAGGACTGGGAAGTGTGCGTAGCTGACATGGTCTCTGGTCTCCTTCTGTGGGCGGAACACACGGGCCAACTCCGTTAGCGGGGCGATGTTAACGCCGTTCACATGCAATCTAGGGGATGCTGCGACAGATTTCAAGGGCCAGGCGAAAAAAGTTAACGTTGTTCACATTACGTGCTATCAATAGCCACATGAGGACCGAAAAGACCCATTACCACCACGGACACTTGGCCGAATCGCTGCTCGACGCCGTGGACGAGATCGCCTCGCAGTTCGGCATCGAAGCCGTGACGCTGCGTGCCTGCGCCAAGCGGGTGGGCGTCTCCCCCTCCTCGGCCTTCCGCCACTACGTGGACAAGCGCGCGCTGCTGACCGCCTTTGCGACCCGTGCGTTGAGCCAGCTGGTCGAGGCGATGGAGGCGGCCAAGCGGCAGGCCCACCAGCGCGACGGCAATGCATTCCATGCGGTGGGCCTGGCCTACATCGGCTTCGCGCTCGCCAAGCCGGCCTTCTTCCGCGCCATGTGGCGCGAAGAGACGATCTATTCGCAGGACGACGACTACCTCGCCGCGACGCGCCGGCTGGCGCGCTGTCTGCAGGAGGGCTTCGTCCAGACGCTGGCGGACGAAGACCCCGAGACGTTCAGCGCGCAGGAGCTGCTGGCGTGGTCGTCCGTCCATGGCCTGGCCAGCCTGTTCGTCGATGGCCCGCTGGCCAAGGGCAGGAGCCGTGAGCAGTTGCTGGCCGCCGCGAGGGAGATGATCGAGGCCTTGAACCCGGCGCTCGGCGAGCCGGCCTGAACGCTCGTGGAGCGGAACGCACGCTCCGGGGGCTTGATCGGGCAGCGACGATCGGCGCACGCTGGCCATGCGTAGGGCCCGGAGGCGCACGCGGTCGCTCTGCCGGATCTCGCGCCAGCAGGCTCTGGCGGTTCGCGACAGCCGGGGGCGGTGGCTACTGCTCCACCGCCGCCCAATCCGGCGCCGCGAAGCCGGTCCCCGGCTCACGGCCGCGGCGGGCGCGAATCGTCACGCGATTGCTCGGCAGCTTGCCGGGATCACCGATCTGTTCCCGCGTCGCCCGTATCCTGACGACGTCGCCCGGCGTTGCGCGAAACAGGTTCGGGTAGTCGCGGTAGGTGTCGATCCGCTCCACGCGCACCGATACCGTGCCGAGCCGATCGTCCGACGCCGCGGGCATGACCGCGACGACGACACCGACGATGATTGCCCAGTTCTCGACGATGGCTACCATGTTGCCGCCCTCTCGCTCACCCGCGCCCGCCCACGCGACATGGCGCGTCGATCAAATTCGCCGGTCGGCACGACTCGCGCCGGCGCCGCTGCCTGCCAGTTCCCGTACGATCGCCTCGGCGATCGGCTGGCCGGTCTGTTCCTGGTAGCTGCTGAAGGCCGGCGCCGGATTCACCTCCAGGCAGACGAATTCCGCCACAGGGGTCCGCTTGAAATCGATGCCGCACAACGGCAGCTCGAGTGCAGAGGATAGCGCGCGGCACTTGTCGGCAACATCCCCGGGCAGCGCGAAAGGCTCGTAGCTGGCGCTGCAGCCGTCCTCGGCCGCGTAGCGGTAATCGATGGCGTCGCTGCGGATCAGCGTTGCGAACACCGCCTGCCCGACCACGTGCACGCGTACGTCGTCGCCCGGCAGGTATTCCTGGAACTGGGTCGGCAGCGTGCGGATCCTGGCCAGTCGCTGTTCGGCTGCCGGGGTCAATTCGCGCACGATCGAGCGATGGGCGCTGATCGACTTGTAGATCAAGCGGCCGCAGCGCTTCTTGAAGGCCGCGACCCGTTCGGGCCGGTTGGTGATCAGCGTGCGCGGCGTCGCCAGCCCGCAGCGGGCGATGAGTTGCGCCTGGTAGGGCTTGGAGATGTTGCTGTTCGACGGCCGCAGCCGGTTCATGACCCGGCACGGGGCCCACTCCAGCCAGTCGCCGAGCAGCGCGTGCCAGGCCTCGATCCGCGCCCGGTCATGCGGCGCGCGCCGGCCGCCGTCGCGGTACTCGGGCAGCAGACGGAAATCCATCAGCCGCACGTAGGCCCCGCTCGCCGCCCCGATGTCGCGCTCCACGCCCGGCGCCTGCAGCAGAAATCCGACCCGCTCCGACACGACTTCCAGCGTGAGCTGCGTGCGCGCGCTGTCGCGCTGATTGAGCAGCAGCGCCTCGACGCCGGCGCGCTCGGCGGCCTCGGCCACCATGCGCAGCGGCGGCTCGCTCGGGATGCCGCACAACAGGATCACGGCTCGACTTCCTCGGGCATCTGCCGCACGGTCCGGCACAGCAGCTTCGCGACGGCCTCGGCGATGTCCGCCGATTCGATGTCCGCGTCCGGCTCGATCGAGCAGCCGCCCCAGCGCCCGTCGGCGAGCTGCGTCATGCGGACCTCCGCGACGCTCAGGCCGCGCTGCCGCACCAGTCGCGCTGCCGCCGCGGCGAAGCCCGCCGGCGCCGAGCCGAACACCTCGCCACCGACGACGGTGAGACGCAGCGGGGGCGAGCCTCGCCGATCCGGCAGCCGCATGGCCGGCCCGCCGGCCAGCTCGAATTCGCTCAGCGGCGCGAAATCGCGCCCCGCCAGCGCCGGCTCGTCTTCGCCCGGCCGGAACGCCGCCAGCACGCCGGCACCGCGCTTCAGCTGCCGCGCGCCGGTGCTGAGCGCGCAGGGCACGCCGCGGCCGTAGCGCGTCGCGAAGCGCAACCGGTCTTCCAGCGGCGGCACGCGAATCCCGCTCAGGTTGCCGGCGTGCGGCGGATTGTGCACCCGCACGCCGAGCTGGGCCAGCCAGCTCAGGATCAGGCTGTAGAACTCCGCCTGGGCGTAGACCCGGTCGCGCGGCCGAGCGCGCACGAATTGCGGCGGATCGACACAGCGGATGCGGCACAGCACCGCGCCGATCGTGTCGTTGCTCAGGATCTCGCCGTTGCCGAGCCGGATCTCGGTATCGCCGAGCGGGTCATGCACCCAGTGCGGTGCCAGCAACAGTTGCTCGGTCGACAGCAGCAGGCTCTCGACGTCGCGCCGGCTTCGCAGCGCCCGCGCGACGCGCAGCGCCCCGTCATCCTCCGGCGAGGCGATGAGCAGGACGCGGCTCGGGCCCGACACCGGGTTCATCGCTTGTAGCCGGGCGAATCCATCAGGCGCTTGTCGCACAGCGCCTGGCGTTCCATCTCGCAGCGCAATTGCTCGATATCGCCTTCGTCGCGCATCGCGCTGGCCTCGAGGTCCGGCCGCATCGTCGCATCGATGAACGGTTCGAGGCTGGCCACGGCGGCTTCGAGCTGCGCCACTCTCGCCTCGAGATCGTCTTCCGGGCGCGGTGCGGGCGAGAAGCGGTTGCCGAAGCGGAAATCGAAGCCCTTGTCGTAACCGACGCGCTTGTCGATGTCGGGCTTCTCGGGCCTCTTGTCGCCCAGCAGGTTCTTCTCGAAGCGCTTGTCGAAGCGCTTGTCACGCAGCCAGCTCTTCTCGACCTGCTTGTCGGTTCTCTTGTCGCTGTAGTCCTTCAGCACCGACTTCGTGCAACTCACCCGCAGATCGGCCGTCATCGTCGCCCCGCTGGGCGAAATCGCGGCAACGGCAACGCAGGTATTGCTGCCGGCATAGGAGCGCGAATTCGGCGAGGAGGAATTGTCGAACGTGGTCTTCGACGACGAACCCGGCCACGGATCGCCGGCGTCGCCCCGGTTGCCGCCGCTGCCGAGATCGTTGGCGCCGTCGGCCTGCTCGAGCGCGACCTTCGGATGGGCCTCGTTGGAGTTGGACGAGATCGATTCGTCCACGTGCCAGATGCACAACCCGGCGCCGGGCAACTCGGCGTCGAAGCCGCTGCGCTGGCGGTTCTCGAGCAGGAAATACTCCTGCCCCGGCTCGCCGTCCTTCCACAGCCGGAAAACCTCGTGGCCGGCCTTCACGTCGGGAATCGTCCGCACGCCGTTGGACGCCACGTTCGTCACCGTCGCCCAGCCCTGGTTGGCCTTGCACCAGGCCGACGGGTGGGCGGGCGTGTCGCCGCTGCCGTTCCACGAGCCGCCCCCCATCAGGCACCAGTTGCCGACGCCCTCGGACGAGGAATCGGTATCGTAGAGATCGGGAAAGCCGAACAGCCCCCAGTTCATGCGCGCAGACGCCGATGCGGGCGTCCTCGGGCACGGTCAGGTAGGCGTAGACCGAAGCGCCGTCGGCGTCGAACTGCGAGCGCAGCACCCATTTGTGCGACCAGATGTCGTTCGGATCGCCGCTCTCTTCGGCGCCCTGCCCCGCATGAACGATGACGTAGGCGTCGACGAAGCCGTCGCCGTCGTTGTCGAAGGCCGCGAAGTTCACATCCGGATTCGCCGCGACCGCCGCATCGCGCGCCAGATCGCGCGCGTTCGGCGTCGTGCCGCCGGTGCCCGAGGCGCCGTTGGCGTAGCTGCTGACCGGGTTCGGCATCCTGTACGGTCCGACGACCTGGCCCGAAATCGTCACCAGCCCGTTCGTGGCCTCGGTATAGAACTCCCGCACGCTGCCGGTCGGGATCGTGCCGGTCGAGAAGAACAAGTCCTGGAAATGCTGCTGCGTGGCGGCCGCAGCGAACGACTGGTCGCTGAAATCGACCAGCACCACCAGCACATTGACGGTGCCGCGCAACGGCGATCTCTCCAGCCCGATGTTGCGCGCCACCGACGGCGGCGTGCCGAGCGGCAGCATGTGGCCCGGAACGATCAGGCCGTCGTTGAAGCCGACGCCCGGCTGGCGCCGCAGCGTGACCATTTCCTCCATGCCGCGTGGCGCCGCGCGGCGCATCTTCTCGATCGCCTTTTTTATCTTTTCGCGCAATTTCGGTGCCGGCGCAACGCAGCAGCGCTCGCCATCGTCCGATTCGGCGCTGGCCGCGTATATCTCGCGCATGCCTTCGATCAGCGTCAAATCATCGTCGGAAATCGTGCCGGCGGAATCCGCCCGTGATTTGTTGTTCGACATCCGAACCTCCAATCAGGTCCTTGTCGCGAGCGCCTGCCCAATCGCCCGCTGATCGCGGGGCACACCGGAAACATTCGCTCGACCTGCAGCAGCCGATGTTGGATGGCCTCCAATCCTTCTCAGCCAAAGTTCCCCCCCGCCTCGGCTTCGACCGGGCGCTGCGGCTGTTTGAACTCAATGGGGGTACTACCCAATGAAGACACTGAATACTCGAATGTCAAGCGAGCCTGGATCGTCGGCCCGGCCGGCGCGTGGCACGCGCAACCGAACCCCATCCCCACCCTGGCCCTCCCCTTGAAGGGGAGGGACGAGCACTGCCACTGCGCGCGCTGCCGTCCTCCCCCTTCAAGGGGGAGGTTGGCAGGGGGATGGGGTACGGAGTCAGCCGTCGCATCGAGCCAGCGCCCGCCTGCGGCGCCACGCCCGCCCCGCCCGAGCCCCACAGATCCGCCTCCGTTCAGGCTGCCCGACCGGCCGGCGCGCAGCACGCGCCGCCAAACTCGATCCCCACCCCAGCCCTCCCCTTGAAAGAGAGGGAACGGGCGCTACCACTGCGCGCGATGCTCTCCTCCCCCTTCAAGGGGGAGGTTGGGAGGGGGATGGGGTAGCGGTCGTGATCGTGGTCGCGCCAGCAGCCGGCGAGCCAGGGCTCCCGGCGCTCAGCGCCAGCGGTAGCTGTATCTCACGACCAGGAAGCTCACGCTCTGGCCGGTCGGCTGGATGACCGTCGTGTTGTCCGAATAGAGGAAGGGCGTGCCGTCGAAGGCGTAGGCCCAGTCGTCGTATTCGGTGCGCGAGTGGATCAGTTCGGCACTCAGCTGCGAGCTCTTCGAGAGCTGGTAGTTGCCATTGAGCTTGAGTTCGATGCGGCGGAAGACGATGTCGGGCAGGCCGCCGCTCGCCTCCAGCAGCGTGGCGGCGTTGGCGCTGGCGGTCGTGTCGAGGGTCTGGTCGTAGGAGCTGCGGTCCTCGATCATCGCCAGGCTGCCGCCGATGTCGAGCTTCCTGGTCGGCCTCGCCGCGACGCCGAACCCGAAGGTCGTCGTGGTGTTGTCGAAGGCCATGATGTAGGCATCGGGCCGGGCCTGCACCAGACCCTGCGTGCCGTAGCTGGCATAACCGGTCAGCCGGGTGTTGCGCGACAGCTCGTAGCTCCAGTCGACGCCGACGAAGCGGGTGCGGGAATGGCGCAGGCCGAAATCGGTCGGCGTGTCGTAGCGGTCGAGCCCGTAGTTGGCTGCGAACTGCAGCGACAAGTCGTCCGTGGCCTGCCAGTTGGCGGTGAGCTTCACCTGGTCGCGCTTGCGGTCGGCCAGCGTCGGTGCGAACACGGCCGTCGCCGGCAGGCCGGTGTCGGCGTCCTCCACGTCGGTCACGCCGGGGCCGCTGTTGGGCCGCTGCCAGTTCGAGCCGTCGCGCCGGCGCGCCTCGAACTTGATCGCGCCGCTCAGGTCGGCCCGCATGCGGCGCCGCAGTTCGGCCCGGTAGATCATTTCGTCGGTCTGCGTGCGCAGCGCACTGACACCCGAGATGGCGCTGGTGGCGGTGAAATTGTCGCGGTCGATCGCGTCGCGTTCGATCGCCAACAAGCCGCGGTATTCGGACGAGAAGCGGTAGGCCGCCTGCAGCTTGCCGCGCAGCCGGGTGCGCGAATAGTTGCGGTTGGTGTAGGTGGACGTGCCTTCCACGTTGTAGATCTCGATCGGCGTGTCGTCGTCCTTGTCCTCCAGCTTTACCTCGGCCAGCAGCGACAGATTGCGCTGCAGCCGCGAGGTGAGGCCGGCCACCACGGTAGTCGTCTTGACCTCTCCGCCGAGGTCGGTGACGCCGGCCGGAGCGTCGCCGAGGCCGGCCGAGGCGAAGCGCTCGTCCTGTTTGGCGAGCCCGTAGCCGAGCTTGAAGCGGCCCTGGGTGGTCGGCGTGAACGAGTACAGGCCGGCCACGTGCAACTGGTGCGCCTCGTTGTCGGGCCACAGCGCGATCGGCTGGTTCAGCAGCGGCTGCAGTCCGGTATTGAGCGGACTCGGTTCGCCCACCGCGTTGTTCAGGCTGGCCGGCACATTCGGTTCGAGCGCCCCGCTGGCGGAATTGAAGAACGAGCCGTAGTAGCCGCCGTTGATGCGCAAGCGCTCCCAGGCATAGGAGAGCTTGGCCTCGAGCTGGGTGTGGTTGGAGTCCACCGGCCGCGGCAGCACGAGTACCGCCCAGCCCGGGCTGATGCCGGTCGTGAAGGCGCAGCCGGGTGCGATCGGCGAGGGGCAGTTCATGCCGCGGCCGAACATCTGTTCGCCGTCCTTGTTCTCGCTGGTCAGCTTGAAATCGACCTGCAGCGAGTTCGAGAACCACTTCGAGAAGCCCAGTTCGAGCCGCTTGCGCTCCGTTTCCAGGTCGACGTCGGAGCCGCTGCCCGGGCCGCCGGCCAGATGCACGACCTGGGGATTAGACGAACCCGCGCCCTGCATGCCGGTGTTGAGCCGGTACGGATCGACACGCACCAGTTCGCGATAGCCGGCGCTAAAACTCCAGTCGCCCTGCTTCTTCCACAGCAGGCCCAGCTCGCGCGTCTCGCCGAGCAGATCCAGCGCCTGGATGCGGGTCAGCAGGCCTTGCTCGTCGTCGCGGCGGTAGAAGTCGAAATCGAGCAGCGCCGCGCTGTTGCGGGAACTGTAGCCGTTGTACTGGCCGAACTGGGCGCGGTCGCCCTGGTCGCCGGTGGCCGCGGCGGCACCGACGCTGATCGAACGTTCGAGCACGACGTCTTCGGCGGCCGCCGGCAGCAACAGGGTCGCCAGCGCCGTGCCGAGGACGCTGCGGGTGACGGTTACCGGTCCAACGAATTTTTTCATCGCTTCGCTCCGGTTGTCAGCGCAGGAAGAACTGCGGGGTCGGGTTGGTCGCGGCCGGATTGTTCGATCCGTGCACCTGGGTATGGCAGTTCACGCAGCTGCGCCCCTGCCACATCGTGACCACGTTCTTGCCGCTAGTCGCGTTGGTGATCTGCGGCCCCTGGCCGGGGCCGGCCGGCGTGAACACGCCCGTCTGACCGCCGAGCGCGCCGACCTCGCCGGCTACGTGCGGCGTGTGGCATTGCTGGCACAGCATCGGCGGTCGGCTGACCAGCAGCGCGCCGACCGTGCTGCCGTGCGGGTTGTGGCAACTGGCGCAGTCCTCCACCACCGGCTCGTGCTCATGCACGAAGGGTCCGCGCTTTTCGGCGTGGCAGGTGTAGCAGGTGTCGTTGGTGCTGTCGCGGTTGACCAGGGCCGGCCCGCTCGAGCCGTGCACGTTGTGGCAGTCGCCGCACAGCATCTTGCCTTCCGGCACCGGGTGGTGCGAGGGCCGGCTCAGTTCGACCCGCTGCTCCTTGTGGCAGGAATAGCAGACCTCGGTCTGCTCCGCCTTGACCAGCACGCGGTCGTGGTTGGTGTGCACCTTGTGGCAGCCGGTGCAGGCCACGTCGGCCGACGGATGGGCGCTGCCGGCCCAGAAGGTGCGCTGGGCGTCGCGATCGTGGCAATGCAGGCAGACGGCGCTGCGCTCGTCCGGGTTCATGCCGCCGCCCTCCTTGAACACCCGGTCGGGCTTGGGTCGCGTCTCCGCGTCTTCCGGTACCTCGACGTGGGTCGAACTGGGCCCGTGACAATCGACGCAGTTCGGTGCCCGCGCATCGACGCTTACCGCATGCGCCCTGCGGCTCATGTCGGTGAGGTCTTCCTCGTCGTGGCACTCGACGCAGCGTGCCGAGATCTCCTCGTCGGTCTCGGCCAGGCTCGTTCCAGACAGTCCGAAAAAGCACAGGGCGGCCACCGCCAGGGCATGGGTGATTCGCATCGAAACCTCTCCGTAGGGATTGCTGCCGCTCGCGCCGGGGGGACAGGCCTCGCCCCCGGGGCCAACCGGCAAGCGAAACGGGGGCCGATGCCCCCGTTCGCTCAGCCCGCTTCGCTACTCCTGGCCGTGGACGATGTCCACACCCTTGAAGCCGCCGCTGGAATGGCAGTCGCTGCAGGTCTCGCGCGGCGACTGCAGGTACTCCTGCTGCGTCTTGTCGCCGAAGGTCGCGCCGCCGAAGCTGGTCGCGTGCGCGATCACGGTGCTGGTGTCGTGGCACGCGGTGCAGCTCGCAGCCTTCGGCGAGATGACCTTGTAGCTGCGCGGATCCGAACCGGTCGGACGAACCGACACGACGGCGCCGAGCGGCCCGAGGTCGTTCTTGTAGGAATTATTGACGTGGCAGACGTTGCAGTTGATGCCAACGCCCGGCCATGCCACCTCGGCCGCGTAGTTCTCGATCTCGACCGGAGAACCGGTGTAGCCGGCCGCGGTGGCCGCATCGTTGATCATCTCCTCGACCGTGGCGAAGCTCGAACCGGCCGCCACCACGGTACCGGCCGTGATTACGGTCGGCGCGAATCCGCGCACCGCGTAATCGTTGAGGAAGGTTCCGCCGAGCGGCAGCGAGCCGTCCTTGTCGAAAGCGCCCTGCACGGGGTTGCCGTGGGTGAACGGATGGGTCCGCTCGGAGCTGCCGTGGATGCCGTGGATCATGCGCTTGAGCTGGTAGGACTCCTGCATCGCGAGGCCGTTGGTCATCACGGTCGAGGACGAGCGGTTCACGTCGTGGCACATCACGCAGGCCTCGACGATGTTGCGCGCACCGCCGTGGAAGGCGTTGGCCAGCGTGTTCGAACCGGACGTGGTACCGAGCGCGCCGTGGCACTGGTTGCACTTCTCGGTCGCCACGACGGTCCGGCGCGGGATCAGCTCGCCGGTCAACGCGAAGTCCTGGAAGGTGTTCTGCACCACCACGTTGACCGTTTCGGTCGGCACCACCTCGGGCCGCGGATCGGTGGCCGACTTGACCTCGAGCAGGTGCTCCACCACCTGGCCGATCGTCACCACCCGGGCCGTTCCGGCGGCCACCGCGGTATCGCTGTTCTGCGGCAGCGTGATCACAGCGGTGTAGTGGTTGGATCCGTCGTTGCTGCCGTCGATCGCGTTGACGCGCGCGCCGCTGCCGCCGTTGTTGTAGGCCGAGAATTCGGTCACCCCGCTCGGCTGGCCGACGAGGTTCTGGTAGGCCACGTAGATGCGCAGGCTGCCGAAGCGCGCCGAATCGGACTCGAGCTGGTAGGTCGCGTCGCCGTTGGTGGGGTCGGACAGGAAGTACTTGACCTGCACCTTGCCCTCGAGCTCGGTGGTGGGCACCTGCAGGACCTGGATGTCCTCGATGTTCATCTTGTAGCGGGCCGCATGCTCTTCGTTCTGGTTGAAGTGCACGCGCTCGGGCGCGAGGGCCGAGCCTTCCTTGTGACAGTTCTTGCACTGCTGATTGCTCAGGTCCGTCGCTGCCGCGCCGGCGCCGACCAGCGTGCCGGCGAACACCGAGTGGCTGGCCTCCCAGTCGGAACCGGCCTTGTTCGCATGGCAGGTCAGACAGGCGCGCTTGCTGACCGCGGTCTTCCAGTTGTCGCCCTGCGGCGTGAGCGGGTTGTCGCCCGAATGGCACTTGGTGCAATTGCGCAGGTCCTGCGGGAAACCGACCTCCGCGAAATCGTGTTCGCTGTCGCGGAAGCCCCAGATGGTGAATTCCTCGCCGCCCTCGCCCTCTTCGAGCTTGGTCTTCAGCAGACGGCCGGCATGGATCTTGTGCACCATCGTCGCCAGCGTCAACACGTTGCCGCTGTTGGCGTCGGTCGTACCCGGGTTGTGGCACATGACGCAGAACTGCACGTCCACGCGGCCGCCGCCGTGCAGCGCGAGCTTCTCGTGGCAACTGTTGCAGGACGACACGTCGGCCATCTTGCGGGTCAGGTTCGGGTCGGTCACCGGCACCGAGTTGCCGTTGCCGTCGATCGTGAAGTCGAAGTAGGGATTGACCAGCACCGTCTCGCCCGCCGCATCGGTGTAGGACAGTTGGATCGCGACGCGGTGGGTGCGCCCGGGCTCGAACACGACGCCCTCGGTCTGCGCCGGGTCGGTGATGTCGGTGGCGAAGGTGTAGGTGTAATACCCCTCCGGATGGAATTCCAGCCGCTCGGCCGTGGCCGATTCGGTGGTGGCCTGCAGCGCGCTCGCCAGCACCGGATTGCCGCCCGGCCCGACGCCCGGCGTGGCGGTCTCGGTGCGGTAGACGTAGTTGACCCAGTCATCCGGCTCGCCGCCCGTGCCCGGCACCAGCTTGGCGATCGCGAAGCGCACGTTGGAGGCCGTCAGGTCGGTCTTGACCGCGCCGTCCGAGAACACCGTGAAGTTGATCTTCGGCGGACTGTTCACGACCACCGCCGGCACGCCCGCATCCTGCAGCACGCTGAAGGCCGACGAGGAGTTGCCGGCCGTGTCGTTCGACTGCACGGCAGCCGCCGCGGTGAGCTGGTCGGCGACCGACGAACCCTGCGTTGGGCTGCTCGACCCGCCCCCACCGCCACCCCCACAGGCGCCCAGCATCAGCGCCAACAGCGACACCAAGCCCAGTCCGGCCAATCGTGATCTCATCTCCCCGCTCCTTCTTTCAAACCGTTTCCACCCACGGCTTCAAGACAACGGCCGCGGCTCGGGCACGGCAAGCTGCCCCGCCCGGGCCGGCCACAAGAACTATCGCTTCTCCGCCACCGCCCCTCCATCGTCCTGCCGCGCCGCCGGCTGGGCCGGCCGCAGCGGAATCTTCAGCCGTTCGCGCAGTTCGACCGGGCCGTCGCCTTCCGGCTCGTCGTGCGCGATCGCGTAATGGCACTCGATGCAGGTCGTACCTTCCTCGCGCATCCGCTCGTGGCGCGAGATGGCCTCTTCGGTCTGCAACTTGGCCTTCATCTTTTCTTCCTTGTGGCAGTTGCGGCACTCGTGCGAGTCGGTCTCGAGCATGCGCTTCCAGACCCGCTCGGCCAGCATCTGCCGGTGGTCCAGGAATTTCTCGCGGGTGTCGATGACGCCACGCAGGTGGCCGATGACTTCGAAGGTCGCGCGCATCTTGCGCAGGATCAGCGGCCCGACCTCGCGCGGCACGTGGCAATCGGTACAGATCGCGCGCACGCCGCTGCGGTTGGTGTCGTGGATCGTGCCCTTGTATTCCTTGTAGACGTTGTCGCCCATCTCGTGGCAGCCGATGCAGAACTGCTCGGTACTGGTCCAGGCCAGACCGGCGGCGCCGGCGATCACCAGCAGCAGGCCGACCACCAGTCCCAGCACCGTGAGGCCGAGCGCCAGCTTCCAGCGCCGCCGCAGGCGGCCCATCAGCGTTTCCATGCCGTTTCCCCCCTGCCCCTCGTTCAGGACCGCTGCCAGCCGCCCGTCATTGCTCCAGGATCCACGCGATCAGATTGCGGATCTCGGCCTCGTCGTCGGTCTTCGGCGACTTGTGCTGCTCTTCCTTGCCCTTGACCTTGATCGTCGGATTCGTCGTCAGATGCTCGTAGAGTTTCTCGACGGCATCCGGCTTGCCGCGGTACTTCTCAGCCGTTTCCTTGTAGGGGGGGCCATCCTTTTTCTTGTTCACCGAGTGGCACGTCGTGCACTTGCTCTCTTTCGCCAGCGCCTTGGCCGCGTCCTCATCGGCTTCGGCGCGAGCGGTGCCGGGTACGGCCGACAGCGATACGATGGCTGCCGCCAGCACGGCAAAGGTTTTGCTGAGCTCCATCCTGCCTCCATGTGTCGAAAACTGATTCACCACCGCCACTGCCCGCCCGCCATCGCCGCGGCCGCAGCCGGGGATCGACGGCCGGCCGCAGGGCAGCCTGCACCGGCTGAATTCCGCCGGGCCGGGTCGGCATTGCCGCGGCAATCGTCAGACACGACGATACGCACGCCACGCCGACTCCACCTCGCATAATGGCATCGACTTGATATTTGTCAAAATTTGTTGCACCTGCAGCAAACCCCCGTGCAACAGTCGTTTGCGGCCTATTGCAATGCAGCATGCGTAGAAATCCCGAGTTCTTCTACGGGTATTTGCGGAGTGCCGCCGAACCGGCCGCTCGCGATGCGGCAGCGCATCTTCCAAAGTCGGACGACATACCTGGAACCGGCGCTCGTGTAGTGTTGCGATCTTGGTGGATCCCATGATTCAGGCAGAACTCGGGCACCGCTGGCCAGCTGAAGCCGGCCCTTGAACTTGAGCGAAGCGTGTTTGCCGGTAGGGCCGGCTTCAGCCGGCCTCGGGCGCCCGATACGTGCCAAACGCATCGGATCCTCGCTGCGCGCAACACTCCATAGCCCGCTCGGCCAGGCGTGCCTGTACGGATGGACGGCGCGATCGAAGTGGAGTGCGGCCGAAGAGGTAGTGAAGTAGGAGCACCGCCGGCCGGGAGGCGGGCGGGGGCAGGAGGCATGCCAGGGCCCGGCAAGCCGGGCCCTGGCGGGCGAACTCAGCGCGGGTGAAGCCAGGTCGGCAGAAAGCCGTACGGATCCACATCGACCGACGCGTCATACCGGATGCCGTGCCGCTGCAGCCGCTGCTGCAGGCTGCCGTCCTTGCAGGCATCGAACAGGTCGGTGCAGCCGCCGACGAATTCGCCGCCGATGAAGATCTGCGGGAAGGTGTTCCAGCCGGTCTTCGCGCGCAGCGCCTCGCGCACCTTGCCGCCCCGCCCGTCCTGCTGGTAGGCGACCGAGTCCAGGTCCGCCGAACGGTACTCGATGCCGTATTTCGCCAGCACCTTGCGCACCGACCAGCAGAACTCGCACCACTCCAGCGCGAACATCACGACCGGCTGCTCGCCGTCGGCCACCAGCGCCTCCACCTCTTCCGCCGCGGCCGGATCGAGCGCCGTCGGGCCGTCGGCCGGCGCCGCGGCCGGCGCCGAGACGTCGAAGCGGTAGTTGGCGGTGGAGCGGGAGATATCCATCTCCTCCTCGCTCATCTCGGCCGACACGTCTTCGAACAGCGGCGTCGAAAGGTAGCGCTCGCCGGTGTCCGGCAGCATGCACAGGATGTTGGCGCCCTCCTCGGCCTCGGCGGCGATCTGCAGCGCGCCGGCAAAGCTGGCGCCGGACGAGATGCCGACGAAGATGCCCTCCTTGCGCGCCAGTTCGCGGGCGCACTCGAGCGCACGGGCGCCGTCGATGGCGAGGAAATCGTCGATGCGCCTGCCGTCGGTGACCTCCTCGGCCAGTTGCGGGATGAAGTCCGGCGACCAGCCCTGCATCAGGTGCGGCCGGAACACCGGGTGGCTCTCGCCGTAGCTGCCGTCGGGATTGCGCTTCTGCGGGATGCCGCTGGCCAGGATCGCCGAGTTGTCCGGCTCGCACACCACGATGCGGGTGTTCGGGCTCTTGCTGCGCAGCAGCCGCGAGACCCCGTTCAGCGTGCCGCCGGTGCCGAAGCCGGTCACCCAGTAGTCGAGCGGCACGTCATCGAAGGCGGCCAGGATCTCCTGCGCGGTGGTGCGCTCGTGCACCTCGGCATTGGCCGGGTTCTCGAACTGGCGCGATTGCCACCAGCCGTGCTGCTCGGCCAGCTCGGCGGCCTTCGCGACCATGCCGGAGCCCTTCAGCGCGGCCGGCGTGAGCACCACTTTCGCGCCCAGGAATCGCATCAGCCGGCGCCGCTCGACGCTGAAGTTCTCGGCCATCGTGACCACCAGCGGATAGCCCTTCTGGGCGCACACCATCGCCAGCCCGATGCCGGTGTTGCCGCTGGTGGCCTCGACGATGGTCTGGCCGGGCTTCAGCTCGCCGCGCCGCTCCGCGTCCTCGATCACACCCAGCGCCAGCCGGTCCTTGACCGAGCCCATCGGGTTGAAGGACTCGACCTTGACATAGAGATTGACGTGCTTCGGTGCGAGATTGTTGATGCGCACCACCGGCGTGTTGCCGATGGTGTCGAGAATGCTGGCGAAACGCTTGCCCATGACTGCTCTCCTGTCGGGTGGCCTGCCGCATCGCGGCGAGTGGCTCATTTAGTGTGTTGGTGCAAAACCTTGTCGTTGGCAAGATCGTCGCGCCGGCGGACGAGGCTGCGCCCGACCGCCAGCACTTCGTCCACCAGTTCGTCGGCATGGCGCATCTCGGCGCGCGCACCGACGAAGCACGGGCGGATCGCGAACTGGCCGTTGATCATCGTGGTGCTCGGCATCGCCCGTCCGCGCCGCACCATCTCGCGGTGCAGGCGCTGGTTCAACGCGTTCAGGTCGCCGTGCCCGTCGCCGCGGTAGCGGAAGCAGCAGATCGACAGGGTCGGTCGCTGCACGACCTCGAGTTCCGGCTCGGCGTCGGCGCGCGCCGCGATGTGCCGCGCCATCGCATTGTGGCGGCAGATCCGCTCGCGCAGGCCGTCGCGGCCGATCTCGCGCAGCAGCGCCCACACCACTGCGCCGCGGCACGGTGCCGACAGCTCGACGCCGAAGTCCGCATACGGGATGCCCAGGCTGTCCATCGAATGGCTCGCCTCGCCGTCCTCGCAGGCGCCTTCCAGGTAGTCGGCGGCGGTCTGCGTGAAGGCGCGCACCAGCAGCGCCCGGTCGCGTACGAAGGTGGCGCCGATGCCGACCGGCGCACCGAGCCACTTGTGCGGGTCGACGATCACCGAGTCGGCCAGCTCGAGCCCCTTGTACATCGGGCGCAGCTCGGGGTCGAGGATGCCCGGTAGCCCGTAGGCGCCATCGACGTGGAACCACACCCCGTGCTCCAGCGCAATGCCGCCGAGGGCCGCGAGGTCGTCGATCGCGCCGGCGTTGGTGGTGCCGGCATTGGCCACCACCGCCACCGGCAGCGCGTCGTGGCAATCGGCCAGCGCCTGGCGCAGCGCTTCCGGCAGCATGCGCCCCATGCTGTCGGCGGCCACCAGCTTCACCGCCTCGCGCCCCAGGCCGAGCACCGCCACGGCGCGGCGGATCGTGTGATGGCTGGCGGCGGTGGCGAAGATCCGCCCCGGCCGGTCCACGCCCTCGCGCGCCGGATCCCGCCCGACCGCTTCGAAGGCCGCCTGGCGCGCGGCGCCCAGCGCCACCAGGTTGGCCACCGAGCCGCCGCTGCTGTACAGCCCCTTCATGCCGGCCGGCAGCTCGAACAGCTCGGCCAGCCAGTCGAGCGACAATTCCTCGAGATAGCTGAAGGCCGTCAGGCCGATGCGCTGCGGCGCCGCCACGGCGCCGGCGGTCGTCGCCAGTGCGCCGATCGTGGTCGCGCCGGTGGTGATGAAGGCGCTCGAGGCCGGGTTCGGAATCTGCGAGCCGTGCGGAATCAGGTAGCGGCCGATCTCCTCGACCGCCGCGTCGATGCCGATGCCCGCCTGCGGCAGCGGCCGCCCGAGCACGGCGCGCCAGTCGTCGGCGCTGTGCAAGGCGTCCGGATGCTCGAAGTCGAGAAAGCGGTCCAGATCCCGGCCGATCCGTTCCAGCCAGCGGCCGAGCTCGCCGCACTCTGCCAGGTCCCGTTCCATGTCGTCCTCCTGCCGCATCGTGGGGATGGCCGCCGGCCGCAGCCGGCCGGCGGCCTGTCCGTCAGCGCTCAAGCCAGTACGCGGGCGCCTTCGGACAGGAAGGCCATCGTGCGCGGCGCGCCGGCGATCTCGACGCCTTCGCGCAAGTCGTCGGCGGTGATGCCGCGGGCCTTGGCGCAGGCGGGGCACAGCCAGATCCTGCCACCGTTGCCGTGGAACTGGCGCATCAAGTCGTCGAGCGGCTCGTAGCCGGGCGCCGCCATGCCGTCGGCGCCACCCTTGACGCAGATCTGCGCCGCATCGGCGGTGGCGAAGACGGCCGTCTCGGCGGTCTTCGACGAACTGGCGGCGAGGATGAAGGCGATCGTCGCACGCTCGACGTCGGCGCCGCCGTGGCTGCAATTGATGAGGAATTTCTGCTCGTTGGTCTGGTTTTCCATGATCCGGTCTCCATTGGGTGGTGGGGCATAGCTCTTGGGAGCGACTCCATGCTACGAACAGTGGCGCCGGCGGACTTGCAGCGGGCCCGGTGTTGTTGTGGAGAATTCATGAAGATTGCCCTACCATCGCCCGGGCAGGCCCGCACCCACCCGCACAGGCCGGCACGCGCCGTGCGCCGCCCCAAGCCGGAGAGCGATCTCGATGCGCTACCTGTTCGACGAGTTTTCACTCGACACCGACCGTTTCGAGCTGTGCCGCGACGGCGAGCCGGTGCACGTGGAACCCCAGGTGGTCGAGCTGTTGCTGTTCCTGGTGGAAAACGCCGGGCGGATGGTGTCGAAGGACGAGATCATCGACGTCGTCTGGCACGGCCGGGTGGTTTCCGAGGCGGCCGTCAGCAGCCGCATCAAGACCGCCCGGCAGGCGCTCGGCGACGACGGCCAGGCACAGCGCTACATCCGCACGATCCACAAGAAGGGCTTCCGCTTCGTCGGCGAGGTTCGGCGCGAAGAAGACGGCGAGGTGGCCGACGATCTGTCGTCGGTCGCGGCGCCGCCGCCCGATGCACCGCCGGCGGCGGCCGAACACCCGGCCGGGGCCGGCCGTCCGGCGGTCGCGGTACTACCGTTTTCGAACCTGTCCTCCGACCCGGAGCAGGAGTACCTGTCGGACGGCATCACCTCGGACGTCATCGCGCGGCTGTGCAAGCACCGCTGGATAGACGTGGTGGCGCGCAACACCAGCTTCGGCTTCAAGGGCAAGGCGATGGACGTGCGCGAGATCGGCCGCATGCTCG
>JBNLET010000206.1:0-34731 GCA_050305135.1 Rhodocyclaceae bacterium
CGAACTCGACCGCAGCGTAATTCCCGGTAGGGCCGGCTTCAGCCGGCCTCGAGCGACTGCGCGCAACGCGACGCTAGCCCGGCGCCTGCCGCGGCCCGCTCGGCTGCAACTGCAGCGTGCCCTCGCACAGCAGCAGGTGCAGCAGCGGCGCGATGGCCAGTTTGGGCGCCAGCTCCAGCGCCCGTTGGCAGGCCTCGCCCAGCGCCTGGCCGGCCGCCAGCGAGGCCAGCAAGGCGTGTTCGGCCGGTGCCAGCCGGCGCAGCTCGGTGTCGTGCCGCCGGCGGTGCACCAGCAACGCGACGCCGCCGGCCTCGATGTCGAATTCGTCGTCCCACGGCACGCCGGGCTGATTCAGCAGCCATAGCCGGTCCAGCGGCCAGCGCGACTCGATCAGCCGGCAGTGGGCCGCCAGCCGGAAGCGCAGCGCCGGGTAGTCGGCTTCGGCGACCCGCGCCAGCGCCAGCAGATCCGCCGGCACCGGGTCGGCGGCGTGGAACACCGATT
Organism: Rhodocyclaceae bacterium; assembly: GCA_050305135.1. GTDB lineage: Bacteria > Pseudomonadota > Gammaproteobacteria > Burkholderiales > Rhodocyclaceae > Cognatazoarcus. The sequence continues at coordinate 505 of JBNLET010000206.1, forward strand.
CCATTGCCCAATCGAGGCGGGCCGTATCGGGCAGGTAGGCCAGCCCGGCGGCGGGCGGAAAATGCCGCAGGAAGTCGGCGAAATCTTCGCCGTAGCGGTTCAGGTCGCCGCTCCGGGACGGGTGGCTGCGCGCGTAGGCATCGGCCGCATGCTCGAAGAAGCCGTCGCCGACCAGGTTCGCCACTACCGGATAGATCGCCTTCAGCGCGCGGCGGTAGTTGCCGAGCACGCTGCGCCGGTAGAGCGCGAAGCGGGTCGCCGGCGCAGCCCGCCCGGCCAGGATGGCCGCCGGCACCGGTTCGCCGGGCGCCGCCAGCAGCGCCGCGGCGAATGATTCCTGCAGTTCACACAGCGAGGGCATCTTGCGCCTCCAGAACCCGCTGCGCGCGGGCGGCCTCCGCTGCCAGCGCCGCCAGCGGCGGAATGTCGTTGTCGCGTTCGATCAGGCTCGGCCGTGGCCCGATGCGCTCGATCGTTTCCTCGTACAGTTGCCACACCGGTTCGGCGATGGGCGTGCCGTGGGTGTCCACCAGCAGCTCGCCGACCCGGCTATGGCCGGCCAGGTGGATCTCGCCGACCGCGGCGGCGGGGATCGCGGCCAGGTAGCGGCGCGCGTCGAAGCCGAGGTTGTGCGCCGAAACGAAGACGTTGTTCACGTCGAGCAGCAGGCCGCAGCCGGTGCGGGCCACCAGCTCGGCGAGGAATTCGGGTTCGCCGATCGTCGAGTGGCCGAAGGCCAGGTAGCTGGAGATGTTCTCGACCAGGATCTGCCGGCCCAGCGCGTCCTGCGTCTGGCGCACGTGCCGGCACACCACCTGCAGCGCCTCCTCGGTGTAGGGCAGCGGCAGCAACTCGTTCATGTGCCGGCCGCCGGCCGCGCTCCAGGCCAGGTGTTCGGACACCAGGCCGGGTTCGACGCGCGCCACCAGGCGATGGAGTTTCGCCAGATGGTCGCGGTCCAGCCCGCCGTGGCTGCCGAGCGACAGGCCGACGCCATGCAGGCTGACCGGGTAGCGCTCGCGTACCCGTTCGAGGACATGCAGCGGCTGGCCGCCGTCGCCGAAGAAGTTCTCGCTGTGCACCTCGACCCAGCCGAGGGCGGGCCAGCTCCGCAGCAGTTGGCCGAAATGGCAGTTGCGCAGGCCGATGCCGGCGAGGTCCGGGATTGCTGCCGGGGCAGGCGGTGGAGTCGATGCGTTCATGAGCTATGCTGCACGCAGATGGAATGTGGGGTGCAGTCTGCGCCGCCGATTTCACGAAACGATCACGGCGCGATCATGCATGCGTCGCGACACCGCCGAAACTTGGCAATCGTTCGTCGCGCCCGGGACGGTAGCGACGCCGGCAAGGAGGAAGGGCTGATGGGTCTTCGCTGGAAACTGCTGCTGCCGCCGGCCCTGTGCGGACTGGCGATCCTGGCCGTGGCCTCGGCCGGAGGCAGTATCGAGGGCGCGGCGCTGGGCAAGCTCGCGACAGGCCTGCTGGCGATGCTGGTGGTGGCCCTGTTGAGCGCCGAGGTGCAGGTGATGCGCCCGCTGGCCCGCCTCGGCGACGTGTCCGTGCCGGCCGACGAGGGCGATGCCGAGGAGATCGCCCGCTGGGATCGAGAGGTCCGCTCGCTGCGCCGCAGCCTGGCCCAGACCCAGGCCTCGCTGGAACAGGTGCGCGACGACTGGCGCGATGCCCGCACCGGGCTGCAGCGCAGCGAGGAGCGTTTCGCCGCAGCGGTGCGCGGCGCCCACGACGGCTTGTGGGAATGGGAGCCGGAAAGCGGCGCGGTGCTGTTCTCGCCGCGCTGGAAGGCGATGCTGGGCTACGCCGAGGACGAGTTCCCGGATCGCTACGAAGCGTGGCTCGACCACCTCCATCCGGACGACCTGGAGCGGGTGCAGCAGGAGATTGCAGGCCACCTCGAGGGGACGCTGACCCACTTCGAGCAGCAGTTGCGCATGCGCCACAAGGACGGCCGCTATCGTTGGCTGCTGTCGCGCGGGGCGGCGCTGCGCCATGCCAGCGGCAAGCCGTACCGGCTGGTCGGGCTGGATACCGACATCACCCGGGTCAAGCGCGTCGAGGGCATCGTGCAGCAGATCGCCGAAGGCACCGACGGCGCCCGCGGCGAGGTCTTCTTCCGCGCGCTGGTGCAGCATTTCGCCGCGGCGCTGGAGGTCGGCTGCGCCTTCATCACCGAGTGCGTCGACCAGCCGGTCACCCGGGTGCGCACGCTGGCCTACTGGAAGGCGCAGGAGTTTCGCGACAACATCGAGTTCGACCTGTCCGGCACGCCGTGCGAGGCGGTGGTCAAGCAGGGCGTCAGCTGCGTGTACCGCTCCGGCGTCGGCCGCCGCTTTCCGCGCGACGCGGCCTACGAGAGCTACATCGGGCTGCCGATCTTCGGCAGCGAGGGCGGCGTGATCGGCCATCTGGCCTTCTTCGACACGCGCGAGATGTCCGAGGAGGTGCTGTCGGAGTCGATCTTCCGCATCTTCACGGCCCGCGCCGGTGCCGAACTGGAGCGCCGCAGCGCGCTCGCCAGACTGGCCGCCGGCAGGGCTTGCGCGGGCCGGGCGCCGGTGGCTGCGCTGCCGGGGCGGCTCCAATCGTCGCGGCGGGCCGGCCTACTTCGCCGGCGCGTCCGGCTGCACTCCCGGCGCGGCGCGGCGAAAGGCGTCCAGCTCGGCGCAGGCGCGGTCGATCGCGACGATGTTCGGGTAGGGTGCGAGGTCCACGTGGAAGCGGCGCGCGCTGGCGACCTGGGGCACCAGGTAGACGTCGGCCAGGCCCGGCGCCTTGCCGAAGCAGAAATCGCCGCGCCGGGGATCGTTCGCCAGCATCGCTTCCAGCGCCGCGAAGCCGGCCTCGATCCAGGTGCCGCACCAGGCATCCACGGCCGCATCGTCGCAGCCGAAATGCTGCCTCAGGTATTCGAGGATGCGGCGGTTGTTGATCGGATGGATGTCGCAGCCGACGATGGCGGCCATCGCCCGCACATGGGCGCGCGCAGCGGGTTCGGCGGGTAGCAGCGGCGGCGCCGGGTAGCGCTCCTCGAGCCACTCGATGATCGCCGGCGACTGGATCAGCGTGGCGTCGCCGGTGTCGAGCGCCGGCACCAGTTGCTGCGGATTGATCGCCCTGAAGGCGGCACCGAGATGCGCCTCGCTGCGCAGGTCCACCGCCACGTACTGGTAGTCGATGCCCTTCAGCTTGAGCGCGATGCGCAGCCGGTGCGAGGTGCCGCTGCGAAAGAAGTTGTAGAGCTTCATGGCCTGTCTTCCATCGATGCCGGATGCCGGCGGGGACTCTATTCCGCCTCGCCGACCGTCAGCGCGATCTCGCCGACGCGCTCGATGCGGCCGCCGATGCGGTCGCCCGGCTTGACCGGGCCGACGCCTTCCGGCGTGCCGGTATAGATCAGGTCGCCGGCTGCGAGATGATAGAACTTCGACAGGTCGGCGATGATCTCGCGCAGGTTCCAGATCAGTTGCGACAGGTCGGCGCGCTGCCGCGTCTCGCCATTGACCTGCAGTTCGATCGCGCCGGCCTCGAGCACGCCGAGCCCGGCGGTCGGCACGATCTCGCTGCAGATCGCGGATTGCTCGAAGTTCTTGCCCAGGTCCCACGGCCGGCCCTGTTCGCGCGCGACCAGCTGCAGGTCGCGGCGGGTCATGTCGAGGCCGGCGGCGTAGCCGAAGATCAGTGCCCCGGCGTCGGCCTCGGCGACGCGGAAGCCCGGCTTGCCGAGCGCCACCACCAGCTCCATCTCGTAGTGGTAGTTGGCGGTGCCGGGCGGGTAGGGCAGCGTGGCGCCGGACTCGACCAGGGCCGAGGCGTCCTTCAGGAAGTAGAAGGGCTTCATCGTCGCCTTGTCCACCGGGTTGCCCATCTCGAGCGCGTGGGCGTGGTAGTTGCGGCCGACGCAGAAGATGCGTCCGACCGGCAGCCGGGCCTCGCCGCCGCGGACCGGCAGCGAGGGGGGCGGGGCGGGCTGCCACAGGTAGTTGCTGGGGTTCATGTCTTCTCTCTCGACGGGGTCGGGGGGCGCTCAGCCGCGCACTTCGTAGACGCCGAGCTTCTTGTGCAGCGGGCTCTCGTCGGCGACGAACAGGAAGGCCGGATTGTCGCCGGAACGGTTGGCCAGCGTCACCGGCGTGTAGCCCGGCGCGCAGCAGGTGTCGGCCTCGGCGAGTTCGAAGCGGCTGCCGTCGATGTCCGCCACGGCGCCGCCTTCGATCAGGTGCATCACCATCGCCGGCGAGCGTGCCGGCAGGCGCAGCGTCTCGCCCGGACGCAGCATCAGCGCGCCGTAGCCGAGGATGTTCTGGCAGTCGGCGCCGCTCTCCGGATTGACGTAGGCGATCTGCACCGCCTCGATCTCGGGCCGGCTCCCGGCCAGCGCCAGCAACGCCGCGCGGGCCTCGGCCCACGGGTAGCGCAGCATCGGATAGCCCGCCGCCGCGTCGCGCGCGAACACCGGCGCGGGCAGCAGGCCGCCGTGGGCGTAGGCGCGCTCGCTGCCGGCGGCGGCGGGCTGTTGCCGCTGTCCCTCGATCGCGTACGAGGTCTCGGTGTAGTAGATCAGCGGCAGGTCGAGCACGTCCAGCCACACCACCGGCTCGGCTCCGTCGTGGCCGTGCTCGTGCCACAGCCCGGTCGGCGTCAGGATCAGGTCGCCGCGGCGCATCGGGCATTTCTCGCCGTCCACGGTGGTGTAGGCGCCTTCGCCTTCGACCACCATGCGTACCGCGTTCGGCGTGTGGCGGTGCGAGGGGGCCCATTCGCCAGGCAGCAGCAACTGCATGCCGAGATAGATGCTGGCGCTGGCCTGCATCTTCTCCAGCCCGTGGCCGGGATTGGCCAGCACCAGCACGCGGCGCTCGGCCCTCTCGATCGGCGTCAGCTCGCCGGCCCGCAGCAGCAGCGGGCGCAGCGCGGCGTAGCGCCAGTGGGTCGGCCGCGTGCGCGCTGCGGGTTTGCCGGGCGGCAGCAGCGCGCGCAGGCTCGGCCACAGCGGCACCAGGTTCTGCTCCGCGAGGGCCGCGCGGTAGTCCGGCGGCAGTTCTTCCAGCGTTCCCAAGGCATGCATCGGGGTCTCGTCTCCTTTGTGCTGCGGCTCAGTCGAGCGCGACGTAGATGCGGCCGTTCTCGATCCTGACCGGGTAGCTAATGATGTCCTCGGTCAGCGGCGCGCACAGCGCCTTGCCGGAGCACACGTCGAACTTGCCCTGGTGCAGCGGACACTCGATCTCGCGCCCCTCCAGGAAGCCGTCGCTCAGCCGCGCCCGGCCGTGGCTGCAGACGTTGGCGGTGGCGAAGATCTCGCCGTCCACCTCGTACAGCGCGAGATCGCGGCCGCCCACCGCGACGCCGATCACGTCGCCCTCGGGCACCGCGTCGAGGGCCGCCGCGTCGATCCACTCGTGCGTCATGGCGTCCTCCTCAGATCGGGTAGATGACCGAGTTCGGGATCATCTCGGTGTCGTAGATGCACAGCCGCGTCTTGAGCCGCAGCCCGTCGGCGGTGCGCACCACCTGGTCGCGGTAGTGGCCGCTGTTGAAAACGGTCGATTCGCCGTCGTACTTGGTGCGGATCACCGCGTAGTTGGCCTCCGCCCGGATCGTGTCGCCGTCCACCGCGATCACCCGCGGCGTGCCGACGATGTGCCGCTGGTAGTAGGGGTCGTGGTAGAGCGTTTCCTTCACGCCATACACCCGGTCGCGGATCATCGCCTTGCTCTCCAGCGCCAGCAGGCACAGCGGCAGGCCCTGCTCGAAGTTCTCGCGCGGCTGCAGCCGGTAGCTGGCATCTTCGACGAAGAAGTCCGGCCACTTCTCCCAGTCGGCCGAATCGACCGCCAGCGCGTAGTCGCTGTACAGGTTCAGGAGTTCGAAGTAGGTTTCGAAGTCGATCATCTTCATTCCCCCATGACCTCGCGCCAGTAGGCGTACATGCCGCGGATCAGCGTCTCGGTGACCATGTGGTCGGCGTCGGCGACGTCGTAGCCGCCCATCTCGACCACGCTGCGGTGCGCCGGCTTCTGCTCGAAGCCCTCCTGCGACCACTCGATGACTTCGCCGTCGTCGGCCGAGACGAAGCCGGCCGGGCCGAACAGGTTGGCCTGGATCAGCCGTCTCTCGGTCATCTCGTCGGAGTCGTCGGCGAAGCCGAAGTGGGTCCACACGAAGTCGAACGAGCCGTGGCCGTTGGGCTGGATGTGGCGCATCGACACGCTGTTCACCTGCTGCTGGATGATCACGCTCGGGAAGATCGTCGTCATCACCGCGGTCGGGCCGTTCCACCACGGCTCCTGCACGATGTCGAGCAGGCGCGCATCGTTCACGGTCATCGTCTCCTTGAAGCTGTCCACGCCGCCGACCACCTCGTCGTTCCTGCCGCCCTGGCCGCGCGTCGAGATCATCGCGGCGTGGCGGTGGCGCGCGTCCATCTTCAGTTCGGACTTGTTGTCGGCCCGCCACAGGCCGAAGGTCGAGAACCAGGTGTGCAGCAGGCCCGGGTGGTAGGGGTCCTTGATGTTCTCCTGCATCAGCTTCCAGTTGCCCGGGATGCGCTGGCGGCGGTAGCCGAGGATCCTGAGCTCGCGGCCGTCGAAGACGCGGTCGAAGTAGTGCAGGATGGTCGGGCCGAGGAAGTCCTCCAGCGGCTCGACCTGATCATCGAAGGAGGCGAACACGACGCCGTGGCGGGTCGCCACCTCGAGCTTGGTCAGGCCGTGCTCCTCGAGCTTGAAGTCCTTCGGCATGCCGCCGTTGACGCGGCCCTCCTGCTTGACGCCGCGGCGGAACGGCACGCCCTGCAGATCACCCTGCAGGCTGTAGTTCCACTGGTGGTAGGGGCAGAAGAAGTCCTTGCGGTTGCCGTGGCGCTCGCGGCAGAAGCGCATGCCGCGGTGGGCGCAGACGTTCTCGACGACGCGGATCGTGCCGTCCATGTCGCGCACCATGATCACCGAGCGCTCGCCGACGACGCTGCGACGGAAGTCGCCCGGGTTCGGGATCTCCGCTTCCAGGCCGACGTAGCACCAGTGGCCGGCATAGAAGAAGCGCTCCAGCTCGCGGCGGTAGAGGTCGTCGCGGGTGTAGGCCCAGAACGGGATGCGGCTCGAACCGTCGCCGGCCCAGGCCGGGGCCTCGGCCGGAAATGCCGCGGGATTGGCGCTCATGTCGTGGTCTCCTTGTTGTTGTCGGGAAGCGCGGCGGGCAGCTAGGTGCCGCTGGGGTAGAAGGCGTCGGCATGCACCTGGCTCGGCGCGATGCCGAGCCGCGCGGTCAGCAGCGTCAGCGCCTCGACCATCGCTGGCGCGCCGCACAGGTAGGCGCGCCAACCGGCCAGGCTGGCGAAGTCGCGCTCGATGGCGTCGGTCAGCAGGCCGCTGCGCTGGCTGGCGTCGGCCGCGCCGGTGGCGACGACGATGTGTACGCTAAGGTTGGCGTGCCGCCCGGCGAGCGCCTGCAGGCGCTCGGCGTCGTACAGGTCCTGCGGGCTGCGCACGCCGAAATAGAGTTGGATCGGGTTGTCCATGCCGGCCTCGAGCGCGCCGCGCACGATCGACAGCACCGGCGCCAGGCCGGTGCCGCCGCCGACGCACAGCATCGGCCCGAGGTGCCGGCGGCGCAGGTAGGCGGTGCCGAGCGGACCGCTCAGCCTGAGCGTGCTGCCCTCGCGCAGTTCGCCGAAGACGTACTCGGTGACGCGGCCGCCGGGCACCTTGCGGATATGGAATTCCAGCTCGTCGTCGCCGGCCAGCCCGGCCATCGAGTAGGGGCGGACGTGCTGCGGACCGAACTGCAGCATGGCGTACTGGCCGGGCGAGAAATCCAGCGGCTTCGACGGCCGGATGCGCAGCCGGCGGATGTCGTGGGTCGGCGATTCGACCGCCGTGACGGTGCCCTTGATGATGCGCGCCGGGTGCACGACGATCTCGTCGGCCTCCGGGATCTCGATCGCGCAGTTGCCGGTCAGCACCGACTGGCAGGCCAGCACGTAGCCGTCGCCGTTGCGTCCGGGCCGGCCGGTCTCGGGGCCGGAATCGACCACCTCGCCCTCGACGACGCGGCAGCGGCAGGTGCCGCAGCGGCCCGACAGGCAGCTGTAGGAGACCGGCACGTCGTTGTGCCGCAGCACCTCGAGCAGGTTCGCACCGCTGTCGAAGCGCAGACGGCGGTTCGCGGGTCGTACGTGCAATTCCATGATGGCGGTGTCCCCGGGCGGAGCGAAGTGTTGGGCAGATCATGGCGATCGGTGCATTATTCGTCCATAAACAAGATCTTATTCATTTCATCACCATCATGAATATAAAGAGATGCCGATGCAGTTGCGCGAGCTGGATCTGAACCTGCTGGTGGTCTTCAACCAGTTGCTGATCGACAAGCGCGTGTCGGCCGTCGCCGACACGCTAGGGCTGAGCCAGCCGGCCGTCAGCAACGCACTGAAACGGCTGCGCACGGTGCTGGACGACGAGCTCTTCGTGCGCACCTCGCGCGGCATGGAGCCGACCCCGCTGGCGCTGCAGCTGGCCGAGCCGGTGGCCTATGCGCTGGGCACGCTGCACGGCGCGCTGAACCAGCAGCAGCGCTTCGAGCCGGCGAACAGCACGCGCACCTTCACGCTGGCGGTGACCGACATCGGCGAGATCTACTTCCTGCCCGCGCTGATGGAGGCGGTGACCGGCCGCGCGCCAGAGGTGCGCATCAGCACCGTGCGCAACAGCGCGGCCAGCCTGAAGGAGGACATGGAGGCCGGCCGCGTCGATCTGGCGATCGGCCTGCTGCCGCAGCTGCAGGCCGGCTTCTTCCAGCGCCGGCTGTTCATGCAGCGCTACGTCGTGATGTACCGCCGCGGCCATCCGGCGGCTGGCCGGCCGATGACGCTGGAACTGTTCCAGCAGCTCGAGCACGTCGTCGTCGTCTCGGCCGGCACCGGCCACGGCGAGGTCGACACGATCCTCGAGCGCGCCGGCATCCGCCGCCGCGTGCGGGCCGAGGTGCCGCACTTCGTCGCGGTCGGCCACATCCTGCATGCGACCGACCTGGTCGCGACGGTGCCGGAACGCTTCGCGCTGCGCTGCGCCGAACCGTTCGACCTGATCCACGTGGCGCACCCGGCACCCCTGCCGGAGATCGCGATCAAGCTGTTCTGGCATGCGAGGTACCACCGCGACCCGGCCAACCGCTGGCTGCGCCAGCTGTTGTTCGACGAGTTCGGCGATGGGGGCGAGGTGCGCGCGGGCCCCGACGCGCCGCTCTGATCCGCCGCCGGCCGCAGCGCGGCGAGCGCTCGCGGGGCGGCTACTGGCGCGACCGGACTGCGGCCAGGATGCCGGCCAGGATGTCGCCCGGCGGCGGCGGGCAGCCGGACACCGTGACGTCCACCGGGATCACGTTCGCGACGCGGCCGCAGCTGGCGTAGCTTTCGCCGAAGATGCCGCCGGTGCAGCCGCAGTCGCCGACCACGACGACCAGCTTGGGTGCCGGCGTGGCGTCGTAGGTCCGCTTCAGCGCCACCTCCATGTGGCGCGACACCGGCCCGGTCACCAGCAGCAGGTCGGCGTGGCGCGGGCTGGCGACGAAGCGGATGCCGAGGCCCTCGATGTTGTAGTAGGGGTTGCCGAGGGCCTGGATCTCGAGTTCGCAGCCGTTGCACGAGCCGGCGTCCACCTGCCGGATCGCCAGCGCGCGGCCGAGGATGGCGAGGATCTCCTGCTGGATCGGGTGGGCGGCGGGCTGCTCGGCGGCCAGCGGCTCGGGCGGCGGCTCGCTGACGCGGCCGCGGCGGGCGACGTACTTGAGGATGCGCCACATTACAGATCCTGCCCCGAATAGCTCAGATTGAAGGATTTGTTGATCAGCGGGAAGTCCGGCACGATGTTGCCCATGATGGCGTGCTCGAGCAGTGGCCAGTTCTGCCACGAGGGGTCGTGGCAGTGGCAGCGGGCGATGCGGCCTTCGGCGTCGGTTTCGAGCGCGACCAGCACCTCGCCGCGCCAGCCTTCGATCCAGCCGGCACCGGCGGCCTGCGCGGCGGCGGCCAGCGGCAGCCGGGTCGGGCCGTCCGGCAGTGCGGCGAGCAAGGCCTGGATCAGCCGCAGCGAAGCGAAGCACTCGTCGAAGCGCACCGCGACGCGGGCCGCCACGTCGCCGTTCAACTGCATGCTGGCGGTGAACGGCAGTTCGTCGTAGGGCGGCCACGGAAAGTCGGCGCGCAGGTCGGCGGTCTGGCCGCTGGCGCGGCCGGCGAGCCCGCTCAAGCCGAGCCGGGCGGCCAGTTCGGGCGCCACGCGGCCGGTGGTGACGAAGCGGTCCTGCAGGCCGGCGTGTTCGGAATAGATGCCCTTCAGTTCGGCGATCTCGCGCACCATGGTTTCCCCCTGGCGCTGCAGCTTCTCCCGGCCGGCGGCATCGAGGTCGCGCGCGACGCCGCCGGGCACGATGCAGTCCATCAGCAGGCGGTGGCCGAAGCACTCGCGATTGGTGCGCAGCCAGTCCTCGCGCAGCCGCCCGAACTGGGCCAGCGCGAAGCCGAAGGCGGCGTCGTTGCCCAGCGCGCCGAGGTCGCCGAGGTGGTTCGCGACCCGCTCGCGCTCCAGCAGCAGCGCGCGCAGCCACGCCGCGCGCTCGGGCAGGACGAGGCCGGCGAGCGATTCGGCCGCCATCGCGTAGGCCCAGGCATAGGCCACCGTGCTGTCGCCGGACACCCGGCCGGCGAGCAGCGCGCCCTGCGCCAGGTCCATGCCGATGAAGCGGCGCTCGATGCCCTTGTGGGTGTAGCCGAGGCGCTGCTCGAGGCGCAGCACCTTCTCGCCGACGATCGAGAAGCGGAAGTGTCCCGGTTCGATCGTGCCGGCATGCACCGGACCGACCGGAATCTCGTGCACGCCGTCGCCCTCGACCGTCACGAACGGGTAGGCGTCGGGCTGCGCTTCGAAGCGTTCGCGTCCGTCGTGCCCGGCGCGCAGCGGGAAATAGTCGGCCGGCCAGGCGCCGTGGCGCAGCCATGGCCGGCTGTCGCCCGCGTCGGCCGCCTCGATGCCGACCAAGTCGCGTGTGGCCCGCTGCATCCGGCCGGCCGCCGGGAACAAGCGCGCGACGTCCGGGTAGACAGGCTGCACCTCGTCCAGGTCGAGCTTGGCCCACAGCAGCCCGTCCGCCGTCGCGTAGGCGGCCGACACCGCGAAGCCGCCGCCGACGGCGTGTTCGTCGGCGCCCCACAGGCTGACCAGGCGGCCCTTCGCCTGTGCCACGGCCAGCGCCAGCGCGCTCCACTGGCCGGCATCGACGGCGGCACCGAAGATCGGCAGCGGCGCGGCGAGGCGCTCGAATCGGCAGTCGAGCCCGAAGAACTGCATCGTCAGCCTCCGATCATCTGCGCCGCCTGCCGGTACCAGCCGTCCAGGTAGGGCGGGACGTACAGGCCCAGCATGACGGCCAGACCGAGGTGGATGAAGACCGGCAGCAGCGCCGGCGGATGGGCCAGCGGGCGCAGCGCGGTGTCGCCGAACACCATCGGCTGGACGCGGCCGAAGATCGCCGCGAAGGCCACCCCCAGCGCCACCAGCAGCAGCGGCGTGGCCCAAGGCAGTTCGCGCATCGCCGTCGTCAGGATCAGGAACTCGCTGGCGAAGACGCCGAACGGCGGCATGCCGAGGATCGCCAGCGAGCCCAGCATCAGCCCCCAGCCGAGGGTCGGGCTGACCTTCAGCAGGCCGCGGATGTCGTCCATCATCTGCGAACCGGCCTTTTGCACCGCGTGGCCGACGGTGAAGAAGATCGCCGACTTGACCAGCGCATGCACCGTCATGTGCAGCAGGCCGGCAAAGTTCGCGACCGGGCCGCCGAGGCCGAAGGCAAAGGTCATCAGGCCCATGTGTTCGATCGACGAGTAGGCGAACATCCGCTTGACGTCGCGCTGGCGCAACAGGAAGAAGGTCGCGGTGACGACGGTCAGCAGGCCGAAGCCGATCATCATGCGGCCCGGCAGTTCGTTGCCGAGCGCGCCGTCGGCCAGCACCTTGACCCGCAGCACCGCGTACAGCGCGACGTTCAGCAGCAGGCCCGACAGCACCGCCGAGATCGGCGTCGGGCCCTCGGCGTGGGCGTCCGGCAGCCAGTTGTGCACGGGCACCAGGCCGACCTTGGTGCCGTAGCCGAGCAGCAGGAAGACGAAGGCCAGCGACAGGATCTCCGGGTCGAGCAGGTGGCTGGCGGCCGCCAGGTGGGTCCACAGCAGCGCGTTGTCGCCGCCGCCGATCGCGCGCTCGGCGGCCAGATAGGTCAGGATCGTGCCGAACAGCGCCTGCGCGATGCCGACGCCGCACAGGATGAAGTACTTCCAGGCCGCCTCGAGACTGGCGGCAGTGCGATAGACCGACACCAGCAGCACCGTGGTCAGCGTCGCGGCCTCCATCGCCACCCACAGGATGCCCAGGTTGTTGGTGGTCAGCGCGATCAGCATCATGCCGTTGAAGAGCTGGTACATGCTGTGGAACAGCCGCATGCGGCGCGGCGTCATCTTGCCGTGGTCGCGCTCGATGCGCATGTAGGGGCGCGCAAACAGCGAGGTCGTGAAGCCGACGAAGGCGGTCAGCGTGACCAGGAAGACGTTCAGCGGATCGACGAAGAACCACTCGCCCCACGCCAGTTGCGGGCCGTCGCGCACCACCACGGCGGTCAGCCAGGCGGCCGCTGCCAGCGTCGCCAAGCTGACCGCGGCGTTCAGACTGCCGGCCCAGTCGCGCTCGCCCCACAGCGCGAGCAGTGCGCCGCCGCAGAGCGGAATCGCCAGCACGAGGAGCAGCGGATCCATCGCTTCAGTCTTCCTTCAGCTTTTCCAGGTGGCGGATGTCCAGGCTGTCGAACTGCTCGCGGATCTGGAACATGAACACGCCGAGGATGAGGATGCCGACCAGCACGTCGAACGCGATGCCCAGCTCGACGATCATCGGCATGCCGCTGGTGGCCGCGGTGGCGGCGAAGAACAGGCCGTTTTCCATCGACAGGAAGCCGATCACCTGGGGCACCGCCTTGGCGCGCACGATCATCATCATGAAGGACAGCAGCACGCAGGCCAGCGCAATGCCGAGCGTGCCGCGGGCGATCGAGGCCGACAGCCCGGCGATCGGTGCGGCCAGGTCGAAGGCGACGATCACCAGCACGATGCCGATCAGCATCGTGGTCGGGATGTTGAACAGCGTCTCGACGTCCCAGCGCACGTTCAGGCGGTCGATGACCCGGTGCAGCAGGATCGGGATCAGGATCACCTTAAGCAGCAGCGTCAGCGCGGCCGAGTAGTACAGGTGGTGCTGGCCGGTCAGGTGCGCGACCACCACCGTCGCCGCCACCAGCGCCGCGCCCTGCAGCGTGAACAGGTGGATCAGCCGCAGGATGCGGCGCTGCGCGATCATCGCGAAGGCCAGCACCAGCAGCACCACCGCGAACAGGTTGATCGACTGGGTCAGCAGCGCGTTCATGCGGCGCTCCGGGCGGCGGGTGCGGCGCAGGCCGGGCAGCGGAGCGGGGTGCGGCGCGAGTCGGTCGGTCTCATCATCTCAGGCCCCCAGCAGCCCATGCACCAGCAGCGCGATGACGGCCAGCAGGAAGGCCGTGGCGAGGAACTCCGGCACCAGGAACAGCCTCATCTTGGCGTTCACGGCCTCGATCACCGCCAGCAGCATGCCGCCCACCGCCAGCTTGGCCACCAGCACCGGGATCGCGAACAGGATCGCGGTCGGCGTGCCGGCCTCGGCGACGCCCCACGGCACGAACAGCGCGAGACCGATGCACGAGTAGGCGAACAGCTTCAGCGAGGCGGCCCACTCGACCAGCGCCAGGTGGCGTCCGGAGTACTCCAGGATCAGCGCCTCGTGGATCATCGTCAGTTCCAGGTGGGTGGTCGGGTTGTCCACCGGCACGCGCGCGTTTTCGGCCAGCGACACCATCGTGAAGGCCACGCCGGCCACCGCCAGGCTCGGATAGATGACGAAGGACTGGTGGGCGAGGGTTTCGACGATCGTCGCCAGCGAGGTGGACTGCGTGATCAGCGAGGCCGAGAACAGCACCATCAGCAGCGCCGGTTCGGCCAGGAAGCCGATCAGCATCTCGCGTCGGGCGCCGAGCGTGCCGAACGAGGTGCCGATGTCCATCGCCGCCAGCGAGATGAACACCCGCGCCAGCGCGAACAGGCCGACCAGCGCTATGGCATCGGCCGCCGGCGCCAGCGGCAGGTCGGTGGACACGGTCGGCGCAATGCCGCAGGCCAGCGCCATGCAGGCGAAGCTGACGTAGGGGGCGAGGCGGAAGATCGGCGTCGCGCCGTCGGCCACCACCGATTCCTTGTTGAACAGCTTGTGCAGCACCCGGTAGGGCTGCAACAGGCCCGGCGCGCGGCGGTTCTGCAGCCAGGCGCGCCACTGGTTGACCCAGCCGCTCAACAGCGGCGCCAGTGCCAGCGCCAGCACGACGGCCAGCAATTGGGCGAACAGGCCGGTGATGCTCATGATTTCACCACCACCAGCAGCGCGATCAGCGTGACGAAGCTGTACAGCAGGTAGATCGCGATGCGTCCCTGCTGCAGCCGGCCGACGACGCGGGCGATGCGCGTCGTCAGCCGCGCCAGCGGCAGATACAGCCAGTGCCAGAAGTGGTCCTCGATCGTCATGCGATAGACGGGCTTGGCGTCCGTCACCGACGGCAGCTCGCGCCGCATGCGGAAGAACGGCTCGAAGATCTGGCGGATCGGCTGACCGAAGCCTTCGGCGGAATCCTGCATGCGCGCGGTCTGCGCCGGGTAGCCGCAGTCCCACGGCGGCGCATGGCGCAGCCGGCCGTGGTAGAAGCTGCGCACCAGCACGATCGAGAGCCACACCGCGAAGCCGACCAGCAGCAGGAACACCAGCGGACTGTAGCTGGCACGGTCGAGCGAACTCGGCGACAGCAGCAGCCAGCCGTTGGCGGCCACCGTCTCGGCGATGCCGTCGCCGACCAGCAATCGCGTGACCGGGTCGATCACGCCGATCACCTGCACCGGCAGCAGCCCCAGCAATACGCAGCCGAGGCCCAGCCAGACCAGGCCGGCACGCCGCAGCGGCGCGGCCCGACTGGCCTTTGCCAGGTTCGGCTCGCGCGGCTGGCCGAGGAAGATGACGCCGAAGAACTTCACCATCGTGTAGCCGGCCAGCGCCGCCACCAGCGCAATGCCGGCGGCCACCACCGGCACCATCATGTTGAGGAAGGAATCCGGCAGACCGGTGGTGAACAGGAAGCTCTGCAACAGCATCCATTCCGACACGAAACCCGAGAACGGCGGCAGGCCCGAACTCGACAGCACGCCGACGAGCGACAGCCAGGCCACCCACGGCATGCGCCGCATCAGCCCGCCGAGCTTGCCGAGGCTGCGCTCGCCGGTGGCATGCAGCACCGAGCCGGTGGCCAGGAACAGCAGGCTCTTGAAGAAGGCGTGGCCGAGGACGTGGTACAGCGTCGCGGTCAGCGCCAGCGCCGACAGCGCCTTCATGCCGTAGGCGTTGAACAGCATGCCGAGGCCGATGCCGACGAACAGCAGGCCGATGTTCTCGATCGACGAATAGGCCAGCAGGCGCTTCATGTCGCTCTGGATCGCGCTGAACACGACGCCGTACAGCGCGGTGGCCAGGCCCAGCGCCAGCAGCAGCACGCCCCACCACCACAGCTGCCCGCCGAGCAGGTCGAAGCCGACCCGCAGCAGGCCGTAGATCGCGGTCTTCAGCATCACGCCGCTCATCAGCGCCGAGACCGGCGAAGGGGCGGCCGGATGCGCCTCGGGCAGCCACACGTGCAGCGGCAGCAGGCCGGCCTTGGCGCCGAAGCCGAGCAGGGCCAGCAGGAAGGCGAGCGAGGCCCACAGCGGCGACAGCTCTTGGGCGCGCATGTTGGCGAAGGTGTAGTCGCCGGTGTTGGCCTGCAGCACGCCGAAGCACAGCAGGATCGCGATCGCGCCGACGTGGGCCAGCAGCAGGTAGAGGAAGCCCGCGTCGCGGATCGCCGGCACGCGGTGGTTGGCGGTGACCAGGAAGAACGAGGACAGCGCCATCGTCTCCCACATCACCATGAAGGCGTAGGCGTCGTCGGCCAACACCACCAGCGCCATGCTGGCCAGGAAAAGGTGGTACTCGAGGCACATCAGGCCCGGCGGCGTGCCTTCGCCGAGGCGGAAGTAGCCGGCCGCGAAGACCGAGATGCCGACCGTGGCGGCGCCGATCACGAGCAGGAAGAAGGCCGACAGGTGGTCGAGCCGCAGGTGGAACGGCAGGCCGGGCAGGCCGAGCGGCAGCACCGCGGTCTGCGGCGCGGCGAACAGCGCGCCGAGCGCCAGGCCGGCGAGCGCCAGGCCGAGCGCGGCGCCGAGCGGAAACAGCGTGCGGGCGACGAAGCTCGTGTTGCGCAGGGCGCCGATGCCGGCGATGCCGAGCAGCAGCCAGCCGCCGACGACGGCGAGCATCCAGTCCAGCGTCAGCACGCCTTGCCCCTCCTCTGGCGCCCGGTCAGCCAACCGCCGTCGTCGTGGAAGCGGCGACGGTGGTCCAGGTGGTGCTGGATGCGCTGCGCCAGTGCCGGCAGGCTGATCGGATGGGCCGCGTCGAGCTCGCGCGCCCGGTCCAGCAACTGCGAGCGGCGCGGCGGGAAGTGCCGCGCCTTGCTGGCGAAGACGATCCGGTTGGAATCCTCCTCGGCCGGCACCACCACCACGCGATCGCCGAAGCTGTCGCGGATGCGTGCGAGGTAGCGCTGGTAAGCGGGTTCCCCGCTCCACAGGTTGACCACCAGGGTTCCGTTCTCGGCCAGCGTCTCGTGGCAGTAGTCGTAGAACTCCGCCGAACACAACTGCTGCGGCATGCCGGCCCGGTCGAAGCCGTCGACGATCAGCACGTCCGGCGAGTCGTCCGTGTCGCGCACGTAGTCCGCGCCGTCGCAGCACAACACCTGCAGGCGCGGGCCGTCGGGCGGGATGTCGAAGGCGTCGCGCAGCGCGATCACTTCGGGGTTGATGTCGACCGCCGTGAAACGGGTGTCGGGCAGCGTGTCGTGACAGTATTTCAGCAGCGAGCCGCCGCCGAGGCCGATCATCGCGATCTGCCGCGGCGCAGGCTCGAACAGCAGGAAGCCCATCATCGAACGGGTGTAGTCCAGCACCAGCGCCGACGGATCGTCCACCGCCATCTGGCTCTGGATCGTGACGCCGTCGAACTGCAGCGAGCGCTGGCCGAAGGCGTCGACGATGAACGGATGGCCGTTCCCCCGCCGGGACAGCACGCTGCACCAAGCGAGTAGATCCTCCGTGTCGGCCACGCTGTGAGCTCCCTGAATGCCGGATTGTTTGCAACGAGCAAACATTACATGATAATTTCAGCAGAGTTCAATGTTAATCAAATGTTAATCGTCCCGGGCATATGATGAACGAGAACCGCACCGCGCGCCTGACGCTGCTGATCGACCCTGAAAAGAAGAGGATCTTTGAGGAGATCTGCAAGAGCAAGGACCTGACTTCGTCCCAGGTCGTGCGCAGGCTGATCCGGCAATACATCCAGGACAACGCCGGCGAGCGGATGTTGCCCGAGTGGCTGAAGAAGACCGATTGAGCGTCCGGGCGGCCGGTCGCCGCCATCCTGCTGCATCGGGCCGGCGCGTGGGGCCGGCATCGGATCCCCCCGGCGCGGCGCTGATCGCCGCGTGCGGCTTCGTTCTCGTCGGGCTTTCCAGTTTTTCCGGCCACATGACCGGCGACTCGGCAGGTCAGCTCGCACGGATCCTGGTGCCCGGCCTCGGTGTGAACGACTGGACCTCGCCCTTCGTCTCGCTGTTCCGGATGGGCATGGCGCCGCGGCGCTGGGGTTCAGCCGGCTGGCTGCTGCTCGACAATCTGCTGATCGGCGCGGCCTTCCTGGCGCTCGGCTGGTGGTGGAGCGGCGCCGCGCCGGCGGGAGGCGTGGCCGTGCGCCAACGCTATGCGTGATCGTTGTGCGGGCCGGAGGCCGGCTTCGCCTGCGCAGTTGTAGCGGGCCGGCCGAGCCGGAACACCAGGTGGCGGTAGGCCAGGAACGACAGCACCGCCTGGGCGGCCGTCGCAACGACGATGGCGGGCAGCGGCTGCAGCCCCTGGCTGAGCAGTAGCCGGTAGACGAGGTAATTGAAGCAGGCGGCGCCGAGCGCTACCGCAACGTAGCGCGCCAGCTCGCCGACGCTGCCCTTGTGCGCGACGCGGAACGTGAACAGCCGGTTGGCGAGCCAGGTGAACAGCATTGCCGTGGCTATGGCCGGAATCCTGGCCGTCTCGGGCGCCCAGCCGATGCGGATCAGCAGCAGCGTCAGCCCGGCGTCCACGACGAAGCCGAGGCCGCCTACCAGCAGGAAGCGCAGGAAGGCCATCGGCTACTCACTCCGGCAGGCCGCTGCGGCCGACCGACAGGTAGAGCAGGCGCTTCTGCTCGAGCCGGCCGCCGGCAATGCCGTCCAGCAGTACGCCCGTCATCAGCGAGCCGGCCGACACCAGCGCGATGCCGATGATGATGATGGCGGTTGGAATGCGCGGCACGGTGCCGGTGGCGAGGTAGGTTTCGAGCAAGGGCAGGCCGAGCACGAAGGCCACCACCGCCAGCAGCAGCGCGACCATGCCGAACAGCTTGGCCGGCTGGAATTCCTTGTACAGCACGATCAGCATGCGGAAGATCCGCAACGCGTCGCGAAACGTCTTCAGCTTGCTCGCCGATCCCTCCTCGCGGGCGCCGTAGCGGGTCGCCGTTTCGGCCACCGGCATGCGCAACTGGCTGGCGTGCACCGACATCTCGGTCTCGATCTCGAAGCCGCTCGAGACGGCCGGGAAGCTCTTGACGAAGCGCTTGGAGAAGACGCGGTAGCCGGAGAAGATGTCCGTGAACAGCCGGCCGAACAGGCGTGCATAGACCGCGTTGAAGAGCCGGTTGCCGAAGCCGTGGCCGCGCCGGTGCGCTTCGCGAAAGATGTTGTCGCGTACGCCGACGACCATGTCCAGGTGCTCCGACAGCAACTGCTGGACCATCTGCGGCGCGGCGCTCGCGTCGTAGGTGCCGTCGCCGTCGGCGATCACGTATACGTCGGCATCGATGTCGGCGAACATCCGGCGCACGACGTTGCCCTTGCCGGGCCAGGGTTCGGAACGCACCTTCGCACCGGCTGCGGCCGCGATGCGGGAAGTGTCGTCGGTCGAGCAGTTGTCATAGACGTAGATGCGCGCGTCCGGTAGCGCGGCCGCGAACTCGGCGACGACGCGGGCGATCGAGACGGCCTCGTTGTGGCAGGGCAACAGCACGGCGATGCGCGGCGCGGGTGCGGACATGTCGGTTGGCTCGTGCAGCGGTCCCGCCGCATTCCGATGCGCGAGCGGGGCCGGGATGGATCGGCAGGAGCCGATTATATCGGGACCGATTACGCGGTTCGTATGCGGCGGTCGGAATGCGCCGCGCGGGCTCGCGGGCACGCTGCCGGACGGCGGCGGCCGTCGGGCCGAGGCTCACGGACCGCCGCGGACATGGTGTACTGTCTCGGCCATGGGCAAGAAGAACAGCGACAGCCGGCCCGCGATCTCCGAACAGGCGCGCCAGGCGATCCGCCACGGCGAGGCGCATTTCCAGATCCGGGCTCATCCGCATCGCGTGTTGAGCTGGATCGCCGGCCCGGACGGCGCCTGGGAGCATGCCTCCGGCGACTGGTCTGCGCTGACCGGCCGGCCGACCGAAGCCGAGCTGGGCTGGGCCTGGCTGGAGCACGTCCATGCCGACGACCGCGGCGCGGTCGAGGCCGCCTACCGCCACGGCGTGGCGAACGGCCAGCCGATGCGCTGCCAGTACCGGCTGGCCGGCGCCGGCCACCGCGTCCAGGTGCTGTGCGAGGGGCAGCCGCGGCTGGATGGCGGCGAATGCTGCGGCTGGATCGGATTCTCGCTGTGGATGGCCGCCGCCGCCGATGCCCCCGATGCGAACGGGCGGATCGAGCCGGCGGTGCGGCAACTGCTGGGCTCGCTCGAACTGCCCGGCCTGGTGCTCGGCCTGGGCGGCGAGGTGGCGTTCTGCAACGAGGCGCTCGCCGGCGCGCTGGGCCTGCCGGCCGAGAAGGTCGTCGGCCGCAGCTGGCAACAGGACTTCCTGGCGCCGGACAGTGCCGGCGCATTCGCCGCCGACATTGCGAACCGCAGCCATTGGGGCGATTTCCCGCCCAAATCGGAAGTCACGGTGCTGGACGTGATGGGCGGCAGGCATGTCTTCGCGCTGCGCAATACCGTGCTGCGCGACGGCCACGGCCGGGCTCGCGCGATCGCCTCGATCGGCCAGGAACTGAGCGACGAGCGGCAGGCGCGGCTGCCGGCCGCGCTGACCGCCAAGGTGTTCGAGAGCAGCGTCGACGCGATGCTGATCACAGACCGCAACAACGACATCATCGCCGTCAACGATGCCTTCTGCCGGCTCACCGGCTACAGCCGCGACGAGGCCATCGGGCGCAATCCGCGGCTGCTGAAGTCGGGCCGCCACGATGCGCAGTTCTACCGCGAGATGTGGCGCGCGATCCTCGAGCAGGGCCATTGGCGGGGCGAGGTGTGGGATCGCCGCAAGGACGGCAGCCTGTATCCGAAGAGTCTCGCGATCGGCACGATCCGCGATCAGGCCGGCGAGATCACGAACTTCTCGGCCACCTTCTTCGACGTCAGCGAGCGCAAGCGGGCCGAGGAGAGGCTCGAGTTCCTGGCCCACTACGATCCGCTGACGCGGCTGCCGAACCGGGCGCTGCTGCAGGACCGGCTGGAAGTGGCGCTGGCGCGGGCGCGCCGGTCGCAGCGGCGGATCGCGCTGATGTTCATCGATCTCGACCGCTTCAAGGAGATCAACGACCGCTACGGCCACGCCTTCGGCGACGAGGTGTTGAAGGCGGTCGCGCAGCGGCTGAAGGCCGGCCTGCGCGAGGCCGACACCGTGGCCCGGCTCGGCGGCGACGAGTTCATCGTCGTGGTGCCGGACCTGGACGCGCCCGAACCGGCCGCCGACGTGGCCGCCAAGCTGCTCGAATCGCTGGCCCGGCCCTACGTGGTCGGCAACGAGACGGTCAGCACGGTGCCGAGCATCGGTGTCAGCATCTACCCGGACGACCACAACGACATCGGCATGCTGATGCAGGGCGCCGACGATGCGATGTATGCCGCCAAGCGGCAGCGCCGCAGCGGCATCGCTTTCTGGCGCGAACTGCCGGGCGGCGGGTCGGACTGAAGCCACGGCGCCGGGTGCCGCGCATCGGCAGGCCTTGCCGGCGATCCCGCCCGGCCGCCGCCAGCCCGTGCCGGCGCTTGCCCGGGTCGATGCCCGGAGGCCGCGTGCTATGCTGATCCATGGCATCCTCCGGCCCGCTGGGCTGCCCGCGGCACGAGGATGGCGCAAGGGGAATGCCCCATGCCGACGCTCTCGATGCAGGATTCGCTCCGGCCGGCCCGGGCCGCCGGATTCGGGCCCGCGGCCGCACGGCTGCTGGCGGGGCGACTGCGCGATGCCGCGCGCGAATCGGCACTCTTTCTCGATGTGGATGGCACGCTGCTCGACATCGCCGGGCGGCCGGACGCGGTGGTGGTGCCGGCGCAACTGCCGCAGACGCTGGCGGTGCTGCACGATCGCCTCGGCGGCGCGCTGGCGCTGGTCAGCGGCCGGCCGGTGGGCGAGCTCGATCGCCTGTTCGCGCCGCTGCGGCTGCCCGTCGCCGGCGTGCACGGCGCCCATTGGCGGCTGCGACCCGGCGGGAAGATCGCACAGGCCACGTCCGCCACGCCGGATCCCGCCGTTCGGGCGCGGCTGCTGGCGCTGGCCCGCGACCACCCCGGCGTGCTGGTGGAGGACAAGGGTTGCAGCCTGGCGCTGCACTACCGCAGCGCGCCGGCGGCCCGCGCGGCGCTGGCGGCAGCTTTGGAGGAGTTGCTGCCCGGTGCCGCGAACCTCAGGCTGCTGCCCGGCAAGATGGTGTACGAGGTCGTGGCCGGCGGGCTGGACAAGTCGGCAGCGCTGCGGCGCTTCCTCGACCACGCGCCGTTCGCCGGCCGCAGTCCGGTCTATCTCGGCGACGACGTCACCGACGAGCCGGCGCTGGCGCTGTGCGCGCGGCTCGGCGGCCTGGCGCTGGCGGTCGGCGAGGCGCGGGGCGGTGCCGCGGCGGTGTTCGACGATCCCGCCGCGGTGCGCGAAGCGCTCTACGCGCTGGCCGAGGCGCCGCGATGAGCGGCGCACTGGAGCTCGGTCTGATCGGCAATTGCCGGGTCGCGGCGCTGGTCGATCGGCGCGGCCGGATGGTGTGGTGGTGCTATCCGCATTTCGATGGCGACCCGGTGTTCTCGCGCCTGCTCTCCGGCGAACAGGAGGACGGCTTCTGCGACTGCCTGCTGGAAGGCATGAGCCAGCACCATTCGCACTACCTGCGCAACACCGCGATCGTCAGCACGGTGCTGTCGGACGAGGCCGGCAATGCGGTGCGCATCACCGATTTCGCGCCGCGCTTCTACATGTACGGCCGCAACTTCCGACCGGCCGAGCTGTGCCGCCTGGTCGAGCCGGTGCAGGGCGTGCCGCGCATCAGCCTGCGCGTGCGGCCGAGCTACGACTACGGCAGGCCGCGGCGCGCGGTGGCCGGCTCGAACCACATCCGCTACCTGGGCGGCAGCGACACCATCCGGCTGACCACCAATGCGCCGCTGTCCTACGTTACCCGCGAGACGCCGTTCGCGCTGACCCGCCCGATCAGCATGGTGCTCGGCGTGGACGAGCCGCTGAACGATGCGCCCGACGAGGTGGTGAAGGGCTTCCTGAAGCGGACCGATGCCTACTGGCACGACTGGGTGCGTTCGCTGGCGATCCCGTTCGAATGGCAGGCGGTGGTGATCCGCTCGGCGATCACGCTGAAGCTGTGCAGCTTCGAGGAGACCGGCGCGATCGTCGCCGCGCTGACCACCTCGATCCCGGAGGCGCCGGGCAGCGCGCGCAACTGGGATTACCGCTACTGCTGGCTGCGCGACGCCTATTTCGTGATCCAGGCCTTGAACCGCCTCGGCGCGACCAAGACCATGGAGCGCTATGTGGACTTCATCACCACGGTGGCGGCCGGCGGCGACGAGCTGAAGCCGCTGTACGGCGTCGTGCCGGACCAGGACCTGGCCGAGCGCGAGATCCCGGAGCTGGACGGCTTCCTCGGCCATCGCCCGGTCAGGGTCGGCAACCAGGCGGCGGACCAGGTGCAGCACGACGTGTTCGGCTCGGTGGTGCTGGCGGTGACGCAGAGCTTCCTCGACGAGCGCCTGCCGTGCCCCGGCGACGAAGGCCTGCTGCACCGGCTGGAGCCGCTGGCGCGCAAGGCCTGCCAGCTCGCTTTCGAGCCCGATGCCGGCATCTGGGAATACCGCGGCCGGCAGCGGGTGCATACCCACTCGGCGCTGCTGTGCTGGGTCGCCGCCGACCGGCTCGGCCGCATCGCGGCGCGTCTCGGCCTGAGCGCGATGGCGGGCGGCTGGCGGGTCGAGGCCGATCGCCTGCGCTCGCGCATCCTGCGCGAGGCCTGGAACGAGCGCCGCCGCTGCTTCACCGGCAGTTTCGGCGGTGACGAGATCGACGCCAGCGTGCTGCTGATGCACGAGCTGGGCATCATCGAGGCCGGCGATCCGCGCTTCGTCGCGACGGTCGATTGCGTCGGCCGCGAGCTGGCGGTCAATGGCCAGTTGCTGCGCTACACCGAGGCGGACGACTTCGGCGTGCCGGAGACCGCCTTCCTGGTGGTCAAGTTCTGGTACCTGGACGCGCTGGCGGCGATCGGCCGACTCGAGCCGGCACGCGACTACTACGAAGAACTGGTGGCGGCCCGCAATGCCTACGGCCTGTTGTCGGAGGACCTGCATCCGTACAGCGGCGAGCTGTGGGGCAACATTCCCCAGACCTACTCGATGGCCGGCCTGGTGAATACCGCGATGCGGCTGTCGATCAGCTGGGAGCAAGGCCTGTGTCGCGGCTCGTGGTGATCTCCAACCGGATGGTGGTGCCGGACGAGCAGGGCGGCCCGGCGCCCGGCGGGCTGGCGGTGGCCGTGAACGCTGCGCTGGAACGGCGCCGCGGGCTGTGGTTCGGCTGGAGCGGGCGGGTGCTGGAGCGGCCGGGCAAGCCCCGCGTGCTCGAACGCGGCCAGGTGGACTACGTGCAGTGCGACCTGCAGAGCGAGGATTTCCACGCCTACTACAACGGTTTCGCCAACCGCGTGCTGTGGCCGATCCTGCACTACCGGGTGGATCTGGCCGAATTCAACGAGGCCGACTTCGACGGCTACCGCCGCGTCAACGAGTATTTCGCCGACCACCTGAGCCCGATGCTGCAGCCGGACGACCTGGTCTGGGTGCACGACTACCACCTGATCCCGCTGGCCGAGGCCTTGCGCAAGCGCGCTCACCTCAACCCGATCGGCTTCTTCCTGCACATCCCGATGCCGCCGCCGGACCTGCTGACCGCGCTGCCGCACCACGAGCAGCTGGTGCGCGCGCTGACCCACTTCGACCTGATCGGTTTCCAGACCGAGAACGACGCGGCCAATTTCGCCCGCTACCTGACCAGCGTGCTCGGCGCGGCGACCCGGGACGGCCGGCGCTACCGGTTCGGCGAACGGCACTTCCGGGTCGGCGTGTTTCCGGTCGGGGTCGACACCGAGGGCTTCAGCCGGCTGGCGCGCGAGAGCGTCGGTTCGGCCTTCCATGCCGAGCTGGCCGGCAGCCTGGTGGGTCGCGCGCTGATGCTCGGCGTGGACCGGCTCGACTACTCGAAGGGCATCATCAACCGCATCGATGCGTTCGAACGCTTCCTCGAGAACAACCCGGACTGGCACGGCCGCGTCACCTATCTGCAGATCGCGCCGGGCACCCGCTCCGAAATCCCGGAATACATGGAGATCGACGAGGCGGTCAGTGCCCGGGTCGGCCACATCAACGGCCGCTTCGGCGACGTGGCCTGGGTGCCGCTGCGCTACGTCAGCCGCACCCACGCGCGCGCCGAGGTGGCGGCGATGATGCGCATCGCCCGGGTCGCGCTGGTCACGCCGCTGCGCGACGGCATGAACCTGATCGCGAAGGAGTTCGTCGTCGCGCAGGATCCGGAGGATCCGGGCGTGCTGGTGCTGTCGCGGTTCGCCGGCGCGGCGGCCGAGCTGGAAGCCGCGCTGCTGGTCAATCCGCACGACCGGGATGCGCTGGCGGCGGCGATCCGGCAGGCCCTGACGATGCCGCTGGCCGAGCGGCAGGCCCGCCATGCCGAGATGCTGTCAGTGCTCGAGGCGAACCGGATCCACCTGTGGGGCCAGAGCTTCCTGGCCGCGCTGACCCGCCCGGGCCGGGTGCTGAACTGGCTGTCCGAGCGGGTCGTGCACGGCTGAAGCCGGCCGCCTCAGCGGCCGGCGACGGTGCCGTCGCGGCGCTGGTCGGCGCCGCCGATCAGCGTGTGGGGCTCCAGTTCGCCGACCCGGCCCCGCTGTCGGCCGCGGCCGCGGTGGTCGCCGGCGGCAGCCGGCTCGTGCACCACCTGGATGATCGACAGCCCGCTCTCGAGCAGGTCGCGCAAGGCCACCGGATGGCCGCGCGCTTCGAGCGCGGCGGCCAGCGCATCGGCGTCGTAGTCCAGCGTCACGCCGGGGATCGTGCGCTCGATCTCGGTCGAGCCGTTGCGGTTCTGGTAGTGCGGCACGTTGATCGACTGCTGCGGATCGAGGCCGAAGTCGATGTGATTGACGATCGACTGGGCGGTGTAGCCGATGATGCGCGAGCCGCCCGGCGAGCCGGTCACCAGCTCGACCTGCCCGGCCGCGTCGAAGACGATGGTCGGCGACATCGAGCTGCGCGGCCGCTTGTTCGGCTGCACCCGGTTGGCCACCGGCAGGCCGTTGCTTTCGGCGGCGAACGAGAAATCGGTCAGCTCGTTGTTGAGCATGAAGCCGTGCACCATCACGCCGTTGCCGAACGAACTCTCGACCGTGGTGGTCATCGACAGCGCGTTGCCGTAGCGGTCCACGATCGAGACATGGCTGGTGCCGGACAGCTTGGCGGTGGGGTCCGGCGCGGTCGGGTCGAAATCGCCGGGCGGCACGCCGGGCTCGGCGGTGCCGAGGTCGAACTCGCCGATCAGCGCTGCGCGCGAGGCGAGATAGCTCTTGTCCAGCATGCCCTCGACCGGCACCGTGACGAAATCGGTGTCGCCGACGTACAGGCCCCGGTCGGCGAAGGCCAGCCGGCCGGCCTCGGCGAACAGGTGCACGTTGGCCTCGTCGAGCGGCGAACCGGTCAGCGCGAAGTTCTCCAGGATGCCGAGGATCTGCCCGACCGCCAGCGCGCCTGAGGAGGGCGGTCCCATGCCGCAGACCTGGTGCTCGCGATACTCGATGCACACCGGCGCGCGCTCCACCACCCGGTAGGCGGCCAGGTCGTCCGTCGTCATGTCGCCCGCGATCGCCGCGTCGCCCTGCACCGCGGCGGCGATGTCGGCGGCGATCGGGCCGAAATAGATCGCGTCGGCGCCCTGCCGCCGGATCGCCTTGAGCGTGGCGGCGTAGTCGCGGTTGACGATCTTCGTGCCGGCCGGCTTGGCGCTGCAGTCCGGATTGGCGAAATAGGCGAAGGCGACCGGATCGCGGAAGAACAGCCGGTCCTGGCAGGACGGATTCAGCGCCAGCAGGCCGGCCACCTGCCCCGAGGTGCGGGCGGTGAGCTCGAAGCCGCGCTGCGCCAGGCTGATCGCCGGCTGCAGCAGGCGCGGCCAGGGCAGCCTGCCGTAGCGCTGGTGCACCACCTCCATCAGGCGTGGCGTGCCCGGCACGCCGACCGACAGCCCGCTCTGCCAGGCGGTGGTGAAGCCGAGCCCGCTGAAGCGATCCTCGGTCGCCGCCGCCGGCGCCTTCTCGCGCGCGTCGAAGGTGGTGGTGGTGCCGCTGCGGGCATCGTAGTAGACGACGAAGGCGCCGCCGCCGAGGCCGCTCGATTGCGGCTCGACCAAGCCCAGCACGGCCTGTGCCGCCACCATCGCGTCGGCCGCGGTGCCGCCGTTTTGCAGGATGTGCGCGCCGACCGCGCTGGCCAGCGGATTGGCGGTGACGATCATCTCGTGCCGCTTGATCACCGCCTCGGCGAGGGCCTGGGCGTGGACGGCGGGCGCGAAGACGGCCGCGAACAGCGCAATCGACGCGCATCGCAGCATGCGGGTGGGGGCGAATGTCCGCCGGGCCTGCGGCATGGTCGGCATCTGGAGTCTCCTGTTGACCTGTCGGTGGGGCCGTCTTCGGTCCAGCGGCCCCTGTGCAGAACGCTAGTTCAGGCGGCGGGGCTTGTCCATGAAAGCCGGGTCCTGCGGCCAGACCATCGGCATTCGCCGTCCGCCGGCCGCCGCGGGATCGAAGCAGAACGCAATCGTGATGCCCGCGGGATGAATTCGGGACCGTGCCGGAGCGAGCATCGATGCTGCCGGCGCGGGCCAAGCGCCGCCCCCGGCACGCCAACCGATTCCTTGTCCCGACCGGAGCCCGAGATGAATTCGAACAAGCGCACGACCCTTAAACTGATCTCCCTGGCACTCGCCGTGGCCGCCGGCCTGCCGGCCGCCGGCCAGGCCCATGGCCTGCCCGGCTTCGCGCAGCATCCGGAGGCGGACCGCGGCGGCGTGGTCTATGTCATGAGCAACGCCTCGATCGGCAACGAGATCTTCGTCTTCGGCCGCGACCGGCGCGGCCGGCTGCACGCGCTGCCGGGCCGCACGACGCCGACCGGCGGGCTGGGCGGTAGCGACAACGCCGCGATCGATCCGCTCGGCTCGCAGAACGCGCTGGTCTATGACGACGACAGCGGCCTGCTGTTCGCGGTCAATGCCGGCGACGACTCCGTCTCGGTGCTCGGCACCGGCCCCGGCGGCACCCACCTGCGACTGCTCGATGTGGCGCCGTCGGGCGGTTTCATCCCGGTCAGCGTGGCGGTCGATGGGCGCCTGCTGTACGTGCTGAACGCCGGCGGCAGCGGCAGCGTGAGCACCTTCGAGATCGGCGCGGACGGCTCGCTGAGCGCGCTCGGCGCCTACGACCTGGGCCTCTCGAACGCCACCTCGATCCCGTTCGACAACGTGCTGGCGCCCGGCCAGGTCGGCGTCGATGCGCTGGCACGGCGGCTGATCGTGACCCACGCCGGCGGCCAGGAGATGCTGGCGATCGACCTCGACGACGACGGCCTGCCGAGCGCTGCGATCCAGCACACGCCGGCACCGGGCATCGTGCCGTTCTCGTTCGACGTGACGCCGCACGGCTCGGTGCTGGTGAGCGAGGCCGGCAGCGGCTCGGTCAGCGCTTACGACGTGCCGCCGGCCGGCCAGCCGCTCGACCTGACCGCGGCCTCGGTGCCGACCGGCCAGGCGGCGAGCTGCTGGATCCTGGCCCACGACGCGGGTTTCGCTTTCGTCGCCAACACCGGCTCGAACACGCTGTCGAGCTTCGTCTACACCCGCCACGGCGGCCTGGCCCTGCTCGAGCAGGTGGCCGCCAGCGCCGGCGGGGCGCCTACCGACATGAGCTTCGCGGCCGGGCAGCGCTTCCTGTACACGCTCGATGCCGCCGGCGGGTCGATCTCGGGCTTCGAGATCGATGCCAGCAACGGTTCGCTGACGGCGGTGTGGACGCAGGGCGGCTTGCCGGCCGCGGCCGGCCTGCAGGGTATCGCCGCGCGCGACCTGTAGTCGGGCGGGCCGCCGGCGGACCGCGTCAGCGGCCCGCCGCGCCGGCATCGACGCGCAGCACGCGGTCGTTGTGAGTGTCGATCACCCACAGCCAGGGCGAGCGGGCCATCACCGCCTCCGGCTTGTGATACTCGCTCGCCGAACGGCCCCTGCGGCCGCTGCCGAGCACCGCCCGCAGCTTGAATTCGCGGTCCAGCAGCAGGATGCGGTGGTTGTACTCGTCGGCCAGCCACAGGTCGTCGCCGTCGAAGCTGAGGTACTTCGGCTCGTTCAGCGCCAGTTCGGCTCCGGCGGTGGCGCGGTGGCGCAGTTCGGCGTCGAAGACCTGGATCCGGCTGTTGCCCGAATCGACCACATACAGCAGCCCGTCCGGGCCGGCATCCACGTCGTGCGGGCGGACGAACTGCCCGTCGTCACTGCCGTAGCTGCCGACGCGGCGAACCTCGCGGCCGTCGCGGAACAGGCTCAGTTCACCGCTGCGGGTATTGGTCGCGACGACGGCACCGTCGGGCAGCGCCGCGACCCCTTCCGGCGCTTCCAGTCCGCCCAGTTCGCCGACCAGGCTGCCCGCGCCGCGCTCGACCCGGTAGATGGCGATACGCCCGTTGCCGGTGTCGGCGACCAGCAGCCGGCCCTGTCGGTCGAACTCGGCGTCGTGCGGATAGGCGAGCTCGCCCTCGCCGAAGCGGCCGACCAGCGCCAGGCTCATCGTCTCCAGCACCACGATGCGGCTGTTTGCCATGTCGGTCAGGTAGATCAGCGTGCCGTCCGGCGAGAACGCCGCGTCATGGGGCCGCGCCAGGCCGTCCGCCTGTTCGGCGGCGAGGCTGGCCGTCAGCGGCGGCTGGGCGGCTGCGGCTGCGGCGGCAGCGAGCAGCAGCGGGAGGATCAACGCGCGCATGGTGTGCTCCTGTCGGATGCTCAATCGGACGCGAGGCGGCCGAGCAGCGTCGGCGATCCGGTTCCGTTCAACTCGAACACGCTGCCGCCGCCCGACGGCGTGCCGGCACCGGTGATCGCACGGATCGTCACCTGGTGCGTTACCAACACCAGCGGCGGGCCGTCGCTCGGCTGCGCCGCCAGCCAGCGGCGCAGCTCGGCCAGAGCGCTCTCGCGCGCCTCGGGCCGCTGGTAGAAAGAGTTCAGCGCCGGCAGTGCCTCGACCGGCCCAAGGCCGAGCAGGCTTGCGGTTTCCAGGCAGCGGCACCACTGGCTCGAATAGACCCGCGCCGATTCGAGGCCCGCGGCCCGCAGCCGCTCGCCCAGCGCGCGCGCCTGGGCGCGGCCGTTCTCGTCCAGGTTGCGCTGGGTGCCGCAGTCGCCGAGCCGGAACTCCGCCGGATCGCCGTAGCCCGGCGCCTGCGCGTGGCGCAGCATCAGCACTCGCCCGGCTTCGGCCACGGCCTCCGCCGGCAGTACATCTTCGGCCTGCACGAACGCTGCCGGGCAATGCAGCAGCAGCACCAGGCAACTGTGCGAAAGGCGTCGCCCCATCGTGTGTCTCCGCGTTGCCGTGATCGGCAAGCGTTCAGACGGGTGCCCGGACCGCCTTGTTCCGGGCCCGCCCGGCCGCTCGTCCGGCGGGCGCTCGTCGTCGCGTGCCGTGAAAGTCCCCTTTGGCCGGCTAAAATGCGCTCTGTTAGCGGCTGCAGATCGGTCCGATGCGCATCACCCTGGTTCAGCCCGCGGGCTTCAACTTCGTCCCCGGCCAGCCCGATTTTTCGCTGCTGGCCAACCGCCTCGCGCCGATCGGCGTGCTGTCGCTGGCCGCCTGGCTGGAAAAGCACGGCCATCCGGTGACGGTGGTCGATTGCCTCGGCCCGGGCGCGCCGGCCGGCGCGGCCGCCAACGCCGAGCGCATCCTCGCCAGCCGGCCCGAGCTGGTCGGCTTCTCCAGCACCACCTCGGGATTCATGGACGCGCTCGACATGGCCGAGATCGTCAAGCGCCGCGCGCCGGGCGTGCGCACGATCTTCGGCAACGTGCATGTCTCGTCGATCGGCGCGCCGCTGCTGACCCACTTCCCGGAGATCGACTACCTGTGCATCGGCGAGGGCGAGGGCACCTTGCTCGACCTGGCCGAGGGGCGCGCCGAGGCCGACATCGACAACCTGGTCTACCGCGACGGCGAGCGCATCGTCACCAACCCGCGCCGGGCCCGCATCCGGGACCTCGACGAGCTGCCGTTCCCGGCCTACGACAAGCTGGCCGGCTTCCCGCAGCGCTACCACCTGCCGATGTTCTCGTACCGGAAGCGCTGGGGCGCGACGATGATCACCTCGCGCGGCTGCCCCTACAGCTGCTCGTTCTGCGACCGCACGGTGTTCGAGCGGCTGTACAAGTACAACTCGGCCGACTACGTGGTCGAGCACATGCGCATGCTGCGCGATCGCTTCGGCGTGCGCCACATCAACTTCTACGACGACTTGTTCACCGCCCACCGCAAGCGCATCAACGCGTTCTGCGAGCAGTTGATCGAGCGCCCGCTCGGCATCGATTTCAATTGCGCGATCCGCACCGGCCACGCCCCGCTCGAGCAGCTCAGGATGCTGAAGGCGGCCGGCGCCTTCATGGTGTCGATGGGCATCGAGTCGGCCGACCCCGCCATGATGGCGCGCCACAAGACCGGGGTGACGCTCGACCAGGTGCGCGAGACGGTGGCGCTGATCCGCCGCGCCGGCCTGCGCGCCAAGGGCTTGTTCATCTTCGGCCTGCCCGGCGAGACGCCGGAGACGCTGCGCGCCACCAGCGACTTCGTGATGTCGCTCGATCTCGACGAGATGAACATGACCAAGTTCAGCCCGATGTACGGCGCGCCGATCTGGGACGAATGCGTCGATGGTGCGGAAGGCGACTTCATCGAGGACTGGCGCCTGATGAACTGCCTGAACTTCGTCTTCCGCCCGAGCGGCTTCGAGAGCCGCGCGCAGATGGATGCACTGTACAACTGGCACGTGCGCCGCTACTACGACAGCCGCGGCTACCGGCGCCGCTTCGTCAAGCGGCTGTGGGAACACCGCTGGAGCCTGTGGCACCTGGCCAGGAATTTGCCGCGCACGGTGCAGGCGGCGCGCTATTTCGCGCGCCGGGTGGATGCCGAACCGGCCTGGGTCGCCCATCCGCGCCAGCCGGCCGGGCTGAAGCCGTGCCTGGCGCCGGAGCACGGCGCCGTGCAGGTCGCGCCGCTGCGGATGGAGCGCTCGGCGGCGGCCTGACGGCGGTCGGTGCCGACCATCCCCGGTCGGCAGGGATCGATCGCTGGGCCTGGTGCTGCCGCCGCGCTCTCTAGGTAAGGTCCCCCAGCTCGCCGTGCAGCCGCTCGATCTCCCGCAGCCTGGCGCGCGCCTCCGCTCCGAGCCGCTGGGCGAGCTGCGTGGCCAGGTAGTTGATCAGGCTGACGGCGGCCACGTAGCTGTCGAAGATCGAAGCGCCGCGGCAGTGGCCGCTGATCACCCAGCGCGCCGAGGCGGCCAGCGGCGCGCCCGAGGGGTCGGTCAGTACCGCGGTGGGGGTGCCGCTGCGCCGCGCGATCTCCAGCGCCGCCGCGAACGACGGCATGCGGCGGCGAAAGCCGACCGCCAGCAGCAGGTCGCGTCGGTCCAGCCCCGCCAGCCCTTCGGCCAGCGTGGTGCCGTGCATCGGCGCCAGCTCGACGCCGTCGCGCAGCAGGCCCAGCTGGCCGCGCAGGTAGGCGGCCAGCAGCGCGCTGTTGCGGTGGCCGATCACCAGTACGCGGCGGGCCTCGGCCAGCGCCTCGACCAGCGAGGCCAGCGCCGCCCGGTCGATGCCCTGCAGGGTGTTGCGCAGGATCTCGACGTCGGCTGCGATGTGGGCGTCCAGTGCGTCCGCCATGCCGACGCCCGGCGGCGCGTGGTCCTGGTAGAGCGGCGCACCCCACTGCCGCGCGTCGCGCACCGCGTTGCGGGCCGCCGCGAACGACGGGTAGCCGA
The DNA here is from genome assembly GCA_050305135.1 of Rhodocyclaceae bacterium. GTDB lineage: Bacteria > Pseudomonadota > Gammaproteobacteria > Burkholderiales > Rhodocyclaceae > Cognatazoarcus. Next base: position 33,230 of record JBNLET010000206.1, read on the forward strand.
GGCGCTGGATCAACCGCGACACGGCGGCCTTGCTCGATCCCGACAGCGCCGCGATCTCGGTCGCCGAATGGGTCGCCAGCTGGGCCGGGAAGTTCAGCAGCAGGTCGGCCACCTGTCGCTCGCTGTTCGGCAGCGATTCGTAGCAGGCCGTCAGCCGTCGCTCCAGGTCCGCTCCGGCCGCCTTGCCCTCGCCGCCGGTCGGCCGGCGCTGCTTGCAGTTGCTGGTGTCCATCTCCCGCCCGTCTGGCACGTCGATTGCTCAGGATCGGACGATGTCTGAAAAATTGATTTCAGTCCAGTTGATTTTTGAAAAATATGATCCAGTATGGTGCATGATGGCGATGATTCGCACGCCGATGCACCGAAACCGTGAGCGGAGGAGCTTGGATGCAGGAAGCCGCTGAACTCCAAGGGCTGGCGCGCCGGGCCGAGCTGGCCAGCCGGGGCTTGTGCCGGCTGGTGGACATGGCTTGCGTGGCGCTGATGATCCTGCTGGTGCTCGACGTCTGGCTCGGGGTCTTCGCCCGCTACGTGGTGCCGCTGCCGATCACCTTCATGGAGGAGGCGGCCCGCTACCTGATGATCTGGGTCGCGCTGCTGGCGGTGTCGAGCGGCATCGCGCGGCGCGAGCACATCGGCGTGCAGATGCTGTTCGTGCACTTGCCACCGTCGGCCCGGCGCCTGCTGCTGGCCTCGGCGGATCTGCTGGCGATCGCGTTCTTCGCGGTGCTGCTGTGGTACGGCAGCGGCATGGTGGAGCGGGGGGCGCGGGTGTCGACGATGATCTACGGCTTCTCGAAGGCCGTGCCGTTCGCCGCGGTGCCGGTGTCGGCGGCGCTGGCGATGCTGCAGCTGGCGCTGGTCGGCATCCGCGACCAGGCGCGCCTGGCGCGCAGGCCCGACGTGGTGGTGTGCCCATGACGCTGGTCGCCATCACCTTCGTCGTGCTGCTGCTGATCGGCATGCCGATCGGCTACGTGCTGGGCGTGACCGGCGTCGTCGGCATGTGGAGCATCGGCGGCGGCGGGCGCTTCGTCGCGATGGCGCCGGACCGCTTCTTCGCCGGGCTGGACCTGTTCACCTTCCTGGCGATGCCGTTCTTCATCCTGGCCGGCGAGATCATGAACCGCTCCGGCATCACCGACCGGCTGATCGGCCTGGCCGACGCGCTGGTCGGCTACCTGCGCGGCGGCATGGCCCACTCCAACATGCTGGCCTCGGTGCTGTTCGCCGGCCTGTCCGGAGCGGCCACCGCCGACGCCGCGGCGTTCGGCAACACGCTGGTGCCGGCGATGACCAAGAACGGCTACACGCGGCCGTTCGCCTGCGCGGTGACGGCCGCCGGCTCGATCATCGGCCCGACCATCCCGCCGTCCAACCTGATGGTGATCTACGGCTCGCTGATGGGCGTCTCGGTGGCCGGCCTGTTCGCCGCCGGCATCCTGCCGGGCCTGTTGATCTGCCTGGTGTGCATGGCGGTGATTGCCGCGCTGGGCCGCCGG
>JBNLET010000207.1:0-8565 GCA_050305135.1 Rhodocyclaceae bacterium
CGTTGCCGGCGTCGTCGAAGGCGCGGGAGGGGCCGCCGGTGCCGTCACCGTAGTCGCCGATCACGTAGTTCACGCGCATCGCGCCGCCGACGTTCAGCTTGCCGCCGAACAGGCCGAAGGCGATCTCGTTGGACTTGGCGGTGTCCGCGCTGCCGGCATCGAGCTGCGCACGGGCCTGGGCCAGCTGCTGCTCCAGGTCGGAGATGCGGGCCTTGAGTTCCGTTGTTTCGTGGTTGTCGGCGAGCGCGCTGGCAGGGAATGCCAGGGCCGTGGCGATGGCCAGGGCGGTCGCGGTGTGGCGGTGCTTCGATGACGCAATCATCATGGAGTCCCTTTGTTTTGGTTCGGGGGCCACCCCAAGGCGGCCCGGGCTGAGTCTGAGTGGTTCGTAGGCCTTGATTCCGGGGCGCGAAAATCGCCTTCGTGCGCAAGGCTTCGAGATCAAACAAGAGAGCCGCGCGCGGTTCAATACGCGCGCCGCAGAGGGTTTCGCGGAGGTCGCAACGGGAACATTTCGGCGGCGCGGAGGGCGGCCCGCGACGCAATCGGCGAGCGGGTCGCGCCGCGATCCGGCGATTCGGGAAAGGGGGGCCGAGAGGCGGCGCGAATCCCTCGGCCGAGGGATTCGCCGCGGCGCAGCGAACCGCGCCCGGGGCGGGCGGGCGGTCCGCGGGGGCGAACTCGATACGCCGCAGCGTGGAGCGAGCCGTGCGCGGCCCGCTCGGAGCGGCCGATCAGGAAGCGCCGGGCTGCCGTGCCGTGGCGGCCTCCGGATCGCTGTCGGGCTGCGGTGCCGGCATGGTGGTCGGCATGATCTCCAGCACCGTTGCCGAGGTCCTGAACATCGGCACGAAGCGCGCGTGCTCGGCGATCTTCTCCGGGTAGCGCGTCGTGGCGAGCCAGGCGATCAGTGCCAGCACGGTGTACGTGGCGACGAAATGTACCGCCAGCGCCGACGAGCCCAGCGGCGCCATCAGCAGTCCGACCGCCAGCGGGCCGACGGCGGCACCGACCCCGTGCAGCAGCAGCACCGCGCTCGAGCCGGCGACGATGTCGTCGGCGGACAGGTGATCGACGAGATGCGCCACCACCATCGGGTAGATCGCGAAAGCAAAGCCGCCGAACAGGGCGATCGTGGCGATCGTGGCGGTCTCGCCCAGACCGCCCGCGAGCAAGGGCAGCGCGGACAAGGCGGCGAGCGCTGCCGCGATCGCCAGCGCGGTGCGCCGGTCGAGGCGATCGGACAGCACGCCGAGCGGCCATTGCAGCACCGCTCCGCCCAGGATGCCGGCACTCATGAACAGCGCGATCCAGTCCCCCCCGTAGCCGGCGCGCGAGGCGTACACCGGCCCCATGCTCCAGAACGCGCCCATCGCCATGCCGGTCAGCAATGCGCTGACGGCCGCCACCGGCGCGCTGCGAAGGATCTTCAGCAGCGAAAACTTGCTTGCCCGCCGCGGCGCCGGCTGGGTCAGGCGCGTCGCGGTCACCGGCATCACCGCCATACACACGCACAGCGCCGAGAGCGCGAACAGCGTCAGGCTGTCGCCCGACTCGAGGCGCAGGATCTGCTGCGCGAGCGCCAGCGAGAGCTGGGTCACGACCATGTAGATGGCGAAGATCCGCCCCCGCAGCGGGCGCGGCGTCTGGTCGTTGAGCCAGCTCTCGACCAGGGTGTAGAGCGAGACGATGGCGGCGCCGGCCAGCACGCGCAGCGCGACCCAGGTCGTCGGCGAGACGAACAGGCCGTGCAGCAGCGCAATGCCTGCGATGGCCGCTGCGAAGAACGCGAAGGCGCGGATGTGGCCGACGCGCACGATCAGCGAGGGGGCCAGGATGCTGCCGACCAGGTAGCCGGCAAAATAGCCCGAGCCGAGCATCCCCAGGAAGGCGTCGCTGAAACCGGCTTCGGTGCCTCTGACCGCGACCAGCGTGCCGAGCAGGCCGTTTCCGACCAGTAGCAGGACAACGCCGCTCATCAGGCTGGCGATCGGAAGTGTGTGTGCGAGCATCGGAAGTGTGGCGAATCGAATAGGAAGCAGGGTGTCGGAACGCGGTTGTGCCGACGGGCTTGCCGGCATGCGGTCCCGATCAGCCATCGAAGCGGTCCGGGCGAATTGTGCATCGGGCATGAAGCCAATGAAAGTCGGCATGCAACGAGGACGGGAGCCGGTCGGGGAAATCCTGCCGGTGCCAGTCGACGCGCTCCCGAAGGCCGCTTCGACGGGCAGCGGGAGAGACGCGATGGTGAAGGTTCCAGGCACCGGCCCCGCGCCCGCAATCAGAGCTGAAATGCCGCAGCGCAGCAAGCGCCGTTGCGCAAATTGGCAAGCGAGTGTCGTTTTAGGAACACTCCCTGTGGCAGTGGTCGAATCCGCCGCAGCTTGACCATGCGGCGCTACTCGTTCAGTGCTGTCTCCGGTGCTCGATGCTGCGCGGCGTCAGCGATCGAACCCGGCCTGAATGTTCTCCAAGCGACCTCCGTAGATACCGTTTGCGATCACCGTCTTGCACGGGCCGAACGTCTGCTGTCTGATCGCTCCGCGGCATACCCCTGACGCCATCAAGGTTGATCGGCCGAGTGCTCCGGCAGCCATCGGCGGCCGGGCCGATCGAGGGTATCGGGCCGCGCATGGAAAACGTTTGGAGACGACGGAAATGACGATGAAACTCAAGCTGCGGGGCTTCCTGATCGCGGCCGCCGCGATCGCCTGCCTTTACGGCCAGACGGCGCTCGCAGCCAAGACGCTGAAGATGGCGACCGACTCGGGCACGAAGGGCTCGCCCGCCGGCGAGGCACTGAAGAAGTGGGCGGATCTGATCGAGCAGAAGTCCAATGGCGAGCTCAAGGTCAAGGTCTTCTACCAGAACGAACTGGGCGGCCAGCAGGAGGTGTTCGACCTGCACGTCGCCGGCGACGTGCAGCTGATGCTGAACTGGCCGATGACCTCCTACGACAAGCGCATCGGCGTGATCTACACGCCATACATGACGACGTCGTGGGAAGAGGCGCTGAAGGCCTACAGCCCCGGCGGCTGGGTCAACAACCTGCTGGGCGGCATCTACCAGGACATCGGCCTGAAGTTCTTCGGCCCCTGGCCGGAAGGCTTCAACGGCGTCGCGACCCGTGGCCAGCACGCCCTCACGATTCCGGCGGCGAAGGACATCAAGGTGCGCACGATGACGGTCTTCCCGGCACCGCAGACGATGCAGGCGCTGGGCTACCAGACCGCGGCGATCGATTGGGGCGAGGTGTACACGGCGCTGCAGACCGGCGTCGTCGACGGCGAGGCCGGCAACGTGATCTTCTGGGACTACGAATATTTCCGCGACATCATCGACACCTACGTCCGTACCAAGCACTTCTTCATGACCGGCATCCTGAGCATGAACCACAAGGCCTGGGACAAGCTCACGCCGGCGCAGCAGAAGGCGGTCAGCGAGGCCTCGCTCGAGATCATGAACGAGCAGTTCAAGGCGGCGCGGGAACAGGACGAGTTCTACGTCAAGAAGGCCACCGAGGCGGGCATCAAGTACATCGAACCCTCCCAGGAGGAACTGGCCACGCTGGGCAAGGCCGCGCGCGAGAAGGTCTGGCCGCTGATGGAGCAGGAGATCGGCGCCGAGATCGTCAACACCATCCGCAGCAACGCTTCGCCGCTCTGACATGGCGCGGGCGCAAACACTCGACCAGCCCGCCAGCCGGGCTGGTTCCACTGCGCGGGAAGGGAAGATGACGAACGGGTGGCTGGGATCGCTCGGGCAGGGGGTGGCGTGGCTGCTCGACGCGGCCGCGCTGGTGTCCAGCCTGCTGGTGGTCGGACTGATGCTGTTTCTCGTCGTGGCGCGATACCTGTTTGGCTGGTCGATCGTCGGCCTGCTCGAGGCGATCATGATGTTCGGCATGTGGCTGTACATGCTCGGCGCGCTGATCGCCAGCCGCCGCAAGGAGCATCTGGTGGTCGATTTCTTCGAGCAGAAGGTCGGCAACGAATTCGGCCGCACGCTGCTGAAACTCGTGATCGGCTGCATCACCTTGGCAGCCACGCTGTTCTTCGCGATGCTGGCCTGGCGGATGCTGAAATGGGGCTTTGCCCATCCGCAGAGCACGCCGGGGCTCGGCATTCCGCTGTGGCTGCCCCAGTCGGCGATCCTGCTGGCCGCGGTCGGCTGCGCCGCCTATGCACTGCGCGACATCCTCGCCGCGTTCCTGAAACTCGTCGATCGAAGCGGGGGCCGCTGACATGGAAGCACTCCTCGGCGTTGGACTGCTGCTGGTGATGATGGTCATCGGCGTGCCGGTCGCCTGGTCGTTCACGACCGTCCTGGCCTATCTGGTCTACATCTACGACGTCAACCTCGACACCATCATGATGCAGGGCTACCGCTCGCTCGATTCGGTGATCCTGATCGCGCTGCCGCTGTTCGTGCTGACCGGCTACCTGATGCAGGGCGGGGGCATCGCACGGCGGCTGGTCGAGTTCATCGAGGTCATGATCGGCAAGCGGCGTGGCGGCATGGGCGCCTCGATGGTGCTGGCGTCGGGCATCTTCGGCGCGATCGCCGGCACCGCGACGGCCGCGGTGGCCTCGATCGGAACGATCATGGTCGGCCCGCTGGAGCAGCGCGGCTACCCGCGCCACTACTCGTCCGCGCTGCTCGGCATCTCGTCGTTGCTCGGCATCCTGATTCCGCCCTCGATCACGATGATCCTGTTCGCGGTCGTGACCCGGCAGTCGGTGGCGGCCTGCTTCGCGGCCTCGATCGGGCCGGCGGTGCTGCTGATCCTGGGCCTGATCGTCGCCAACCGCTTCAGCGTCGGGCGGCTGTTTCACGAAACGCTCGCTTCGGCCGCGGACGGGCGGCGGCAGGAGTCGAAGGGCCGCGCCACGCTGCATGCCCTGCCGGCGCTGTCCTTGCCGCTGATCATCCTCGGCGGGATCTACGGCGGGGTGTTCACGCCGACCGAAGCGGCGGCGGTGGCGGCATTCTGCGCGATGGTCATCGGCTTCTTCGTCTATCGCGACCTGACGGCCAGGATCTTCGCGCGCAACGTGATCGCAGCCGCGGAAACCACCGGGACGGTGATCCTGATCCTGCTGTTCAGCTTCATGATCGGGCGCATCCTGGCCTCCGAGGGCATCCCGCAGGACCTCACCGAGTGGGTGACCTCGATGGTGCAGAATCCGCTGCTGATCCTGGTGACCGTCAACATCGTGTTGATCCTGGCCGGCATGATCATCGACGACGTGTCGGTCACGGTGGTGGTGGCGCCGCTGTTCATGCCGCTGATGATGGAGGCCGGCATGCACCCGGTGCACTTTGCGTCGATCGTGGCGTGCTCGGTCGTGATCGGCGCCAACAGCCCGCCGGTGGCGCCGATCCTGTACATGGCCTGCCGCATCGGACAGGCGTCGATCCATCGCCCGGTCGGGCCGGCGATGGCGCTGATGGTGTTCGTTGCGCTGCCGGTGATGGTCGCGACCACCTTCGTGCCGGAGTTGTCGCTGGCCTTGCCGCGACTGCTCGGCTTCCTGTGACGGTCGGCGCGCGGGGCACGCCGCCAGCCCCGCGCGCCGTGCCGTGACGCGTTCGGAACAGAAATTGTCGCGGATGGGAAAGCGGCACGACGCCGCGCGAGTAGATTAACCCCACCGCGGACGTACGTATTTCTACTTACGCCGGCCGCGACGACGTCCGCGCGTCACGGGGCCGGAAGCGGGACTGCCGATCCGGCCACGGCCTTCGGCCTGCTGTTGGCGGAAGCGGCGCACGGGCGATACCGAGGAGACAAGGTCGGCAGATCAGTGGCCCGCAGACAAGAGGCCGCCGCCGGCGCTGGTAGGGGCGGAGGATCGACAATGATGCAGGCAGGCAGCCGCGCGGACGTGCTCCGCGCTGGGCAGAATGGGGTTGGCGCGCGACCGGTTCGGGTCGGTTTTCTGCTGCTGGACAACTTCACGCTGATCGCGCATTCGGCGGCCATCGAGCCCTTGCGCATGGCCAATCAGTTGAGCGGCGAAGAGCACTACCAGTGGTTCACGCTGAGCGAAACCGGTGGGCCGGTGCGCGCCAGCGACGGCCAGCGGCTTCTGCCGGACGCGCCGATGGGCGACGCGCAGAGCCTCGATATCGTGATCGTCTGTGGGGGCGTCGCGCAGCAGCAGGCGATCCGCCCCGCCCACCTGGGTTTCCTGCAGGCGCAGGCGCGGCGCGGCTGCATGATCGGCGGCGTGTGCACCGGCACCTGGGCGCTCGCCCAGGCCGGGCTGCTCGACGGCTACCGGGCCAGCGTCCACTGGGAGTGCATCTCGGGCCTGCAGGAGGCGTTTCCGAAGGTGCTGGTGACGAACCGCCTGTTCACGATCGAGGGCAAGCGCCTGACCTCGTCGGGCGGGACGGCCCCACTCGACATGATGCTCAACCTGATCGGCCAGCAGCACGGACGCGAACTGATGGCGGCGATTTCCGAGATGTTCATGTGCGAGCGCGTGCGCAGCGAGCACGAGCACCAGCGGATTCCGCTCAGGCACGTGCTCGGAACGTCCCAGCCCAAGCTGCTCGAGATCGTGGCGCTGATGGAGGCCAACGTCGAGGAGCCACTGGAACTGGAGGACCTGGCCACGATCGCCGGCATCTCCCGCCGCCAGCTGGAGCGGCTGTTCCTCAAGCACCTGAATTGCTCGCCTTCGCGCTACTACCTGACGATCCGCATCAACCGCGCGCGCCAGCTGTTGCGGCAGACCTCGATGATGATCATCGAGGTGGCCACCGCCTGTGGCTTCGTGTCGACGCCGCATTTCTCGAAGTGCTATCGCGGCTTCTTCGGCGTGCCGCCGAGCAGCGAGCGGACCTGCGAGCCGGTGCCGCGCGCGCTGCGCGGGCGGCGCGAGGTGTTCGTCGCCGAAGAGAAATCGGCGCGGCCCGAGGCGCCGCTGCCCGCCTCGACCGCCGAGCTGGCGCTGATGGCCGCCCGCGGCGAGGCGACCTACGGCAGCGTCTCGCGTCCGCCCGTGCGCGGTTTGGTTTGCTGAGCTAGCTGCCTGATCCGGGCGGCGACAGCGCGCCGCCCGTCGGCCGGACCCGTCCCGGACACCCGCTCCGCGGCGGGTTCTTTCGTCTTGCCGCGAGCGTGCTCCGCGCCGCCGTCGTGGCGCGCCGCAGGCCGGTCGTCCGGATGACGCATTTTGGCTCTTGCTCGTCGTTTCCCGTGCGACAGGGCTTGCGGCCATGAAGCTATTCTCCAATTCACCCAATAGCGCTTGGCGAGGAGCCGCAGATGAATCCGAGGGAAGTTCACGACAACGCCGTCGTCATCGACGGGCTGATCATTGCGAAGTGGAACCGCGAGCTGTTCGAGGACATGCGTCGCGGCGGCCTGACTGCCGCCAACTGCACCGTGTCGGTGTGGGAAGGATTCCAGGCGACGATCGACAACATCGCGATGGTCAACCGGCTGATTGCCGACAACGCGGACCTCGTGATGCCGGTGCGCACCACCGCCGACATCGGCGCCGCGAAGGAGGCCGGCAAGACCGGCATCATCCTCGGCTTCCAGAACGCCCACGCGTTCGAGGACAAGCTCGGCTACGTCGAGATCTTCAAGAAGCTCGGCGTCGGCGTCGTGCAGATGTGCTACAACACGCAGAACCTCGTCGGCACCGGCTGCTACGAGCGCGACGGCGGCCTGTCCGGCTTCGGCCGCGAGATCGTCGCCGAGATGAACCGCGTCGGCATCATGTGCGATCTCTCGCACGTCGGCGCCAAGACCTCCGAGGAAGTCATCCTCGAGTCGAAGAAGCCGGTCTGCTACTCGCACTGCCTGCCTTCGGGCCTCAAGGAACATCCGCGCAACAAGTCCGATGCCGAGCTGAAGTTCATCGCCGATCACGGCGGCTTCGTCGGCGTGACGATGTTCGCGCCGTTCCTGAAGAAGGGCATCGACTCGACCATCGACGACTACGCCGAGGCGATCGAGTACGTCATGAACATCGTCGGCGAGGATGCGATCGGCATCGGCACCGACTTCACGCAGGGCCACGGGCAGGAATTCTTCGAGTGGCTCACGCACGACAAGGGCTACGCCCGCCGCCTGACCAACTTCGGCAAGATCGTCAATCCGCTCGGCATCCGCACCGTCGGCGAATTCCCCAACCTGACCGAGACGCTGCTCGGCCGCGGCATGCCCGAGCGCGTCGTGCGCAAGATCATGGGCGAGAACTGGGTGCGCGTGCTGCGCGACGTATGGGGCGCTTGATGATTTTCGGGGCGTAGCCCCGCAAGACGTTCCCTTCCCCTGCAAGGGAAAGGGCTGGGGATGGGGATCGGAGCCGGCATTCGAGGCGTAGCCCCGCAAGACGTTCCCTTCCCCCGCAAGGGAAAGGGCTAGGGATGGGGATCGGAGCCGGCATTCGGGGCTCAGCCCCGCAAGACGTTCCCTTCCCCTTCAAGGGGAAGGGCTAGGGATGGGGATGGGAGCCGGGCATTCGGGGCTCAGCCCCGCAAGACGTTCCCTTCCCCTTCAAGGGGAAGGGCTAGGGATGGGGATGGGAGCCGGGCATTCGG
>JBNLET010000208.1:0-11694 GCA_050305135.1 Rhodocyclaceae bacterium
GAGCTGGACGCCGAGTTCACGAAGCCGGTGGTGGCCTGCGTGGTCGGCCGCTGGAAGGCCAAGCTGACCCGCGCGGTCGGCCACGCCGGCGCGATGGCCGGCGGCGACGACGACGCCGAGGCCAAGGAGCGCTGGTTCATGGACAAGCTCGGCGTCGACGCCATCTACACGCCGGACAATCCGGTCTTCTCGGCCAGGGGGGCGGTGGTCACCAACATCGCCCACATCCCGGCCGCGCTGACCGCGGTGATGCGCGAGAACGCCACGCTGCCGGACTTCGAGGCAGAGGGCTCGATGGACCTGAAGCCCTGGTTCGGCGCCAACATGGGCGTCGCGCTGCCGGCCGAGCTGGACCTGCCGGTGGTTGAGGCGGTCGCCCCCTACAACGGCCAGATCCGCGAGCTGTCGCGCCAGCTCGGCACGGTGTTCCCGCGCCAGTCGCTGAAGGACGCCTCGGGCGCCTCGCAGATGGATCCGAAGAGCCAGGTCTCCAGCCTGCACGGCGTCAGCATGCTGCAGGCCTCGCAGCGCCCGTTGGAAGCCAACCTGGGCCTGGCGCTGCTGCGCGAGCCGGCCGGCGCCAACGACCAGGCGCTAATCAACGTCGGCGTGGCGGCCTACCTGAACCTGTTCGGCACGCCGCTGCTGGCCGCCGCGCAGGCCGCGCGCGAGGCCGGCAACGCGCCGAACGCGGTGCTGGCCGCCGCCGCGGCGCTGGCCGGGCCGAATCTGACCGCGCCGGCCGAACGCATCGCCGCGACGATGGTCGAGCTGTTCGCCGCGGCCGACATGACGAGCGCGATCGACCAGGATTTCGATCTGTCCCGCATCGCGCCGCCGGGCGAAGCCGCCGCCGGCATGCTCGCCGCCGAGCCCGATCCTCGCGCCGAGGCGATGATCCGGGCAATCGCGGCGCGCGGCGCGCGCTCGCTGCCGCTCGCCTGGCTGCAGGCCCAGGCGGGACATCCAAGCGCCGACGCGGTGCTGGCCGCGATCGCCGTGACGATCGGCTGGGGCCCGCTGATGCGCAAGCGCATCTCGCGCCTGACGATGGAGCGGCTGCCGGCCTGGCTGCGGCTCGGCGCGGTGCTGCTCGGCGCCTCGGCGGACGCCGCCCGCCACCGCCCCGACGGCTTCTGCGGCTTCTCGACCGACACGCTGCTGGCCGAATGCAGCCTGACCGCCATCGCGGCCACCGCGCTGCTCGGCCGCCGGCCCGACCACGAAGACTGCCTCGACTTCGGCACCCTGGTCGGCCTGCTGCTGACCAACGGTCCCGGTGCGATCTCGGTGCAGGGCGCCAAGGGCGCGGTCTCGGCCGACGGTCCCGAGACGCCGGCGCGGGTGCAGCTCAACAAGGCCTTGCTCGGCTTCCTCAGCCACACCGGCTTCGCCCACGGCGGCAATGGCTTCGAGGGCGTGGCCTTCCTGCTCGAGCAGTTCGACGGGCAGGCCCTGGCCGATCCGGGCGACCCGGCCCACGGCCTCGATCTGGACGCGATGGCGCGCAGCTTCGCGCGCGACTACGGTGCCGACAAGGCGCGGCGCAAGGAGAGCGGTGCGGCCGGCCGCAACATCCCGTGCGTGAACCATCCGGTGTTCAAGGACAAGCCGGTCAATGTGGATCCGCGCGAACGCTTCGTGCGCGAACAGCTCGAGGCGCGCGGCCGCTACAACGTCTTCCACGACTACTACCTCAAGCTGGTGCAGGCGCTCTACGACGAAGGCGTGACGCGCAACGTGTTCTGCGTGAACGTCGATGCGCTGATCGCGACGCTGCTGCTGAAGATGCTGTGGCGGCCGCTGCAGGCCGGCGAGATCAGCACCGCCGAGCTGGAGAGCGCGGCCTTCACGGCATTCCTGTACGGCCGCATGATCGGCTGCGCGGCCGAGGTCGACGACCACCTGAACCGGGGCCGCAACATGGACACGCGCACGCCGCAGAGCCAGCTGCGCTTCGTCGCCTGAGCGCCGGGGACGAAGCCGTCCGGCCCCACGGTGCGGCCGCCATCCGCAGGATCGCGATGGCGGCCGCGCCGGCCTACTCGAGCGGCGCGACCCGGCCCTCCGCCCGCAGCGCTTCGTAGGCCGCCGCGACGCGGGCCACCAGCTCGTCGGCGGTCGTCTTGCTGAAGGCCATGTAGAGGCCCGTGCCGAGTTCGTCCAGGGTCAGCACCCGCTGCAGCCGCTTGCAGTCGAAACGCGTCTTCTCGCACAACTTGAGCATGTCCGAGGGCGGCAGCGGAATCAGATCGATGCGCCCCGCGATCAGCTTCTGGAAGTTCTCCTCGTTGCCTGCCGATACGATCAACTGCCGGAAGCCCTTGCGGCGCAGGTATTGCTGGCGCACGTCCTGGCGCACGACGCCGATCGAATAGCGGCGCGCATCATCGAGGCTGGAGACGACGACGTCGGTACGCTCGGCGAGCTTGTACAGGTGGTAGCGGATCTGCAGCAGTTCCGCCGCCCACTTGAAGCGCTGCTCCCTCTCGGGCGTGCGGGCGATCAGGTAGATCAGCACGTTGGCCTGGCTGGTCGCCATCTCGTAGGCCCGCGCCCACGGATAGAGATTGAGCTGGTAGTCGCGGATGCCGGCGCGCTCGAGCACCGCACGGACGACGCGCGTCGCCGGGCCACCGACGTCGCCATTCTCCAGGTAGGAGTACGACGTGTCCTCGGTCACCACCTGCAGCGCCTGGGCAGCGGCGCCGTTGGCGACGACGATCAGCAGGATTGCGAGCCAGGTTCGCATGCTTCTCCTCCCAGCAGGCGGATCGCCCGGTTACGACCCGAATTCTTCGCGCGGTAGAGGGCCTCGTCGGCGCGTCGGTACAAGGCCTCGAAATCGGCCATGGCGTCGTCCAGCTCGGCGATGCCGATGCTCAGCGTGACCACCGGCGCCACGTCCGAGCTGCGGTGCGGCAGCGCCAGCGCCATCACCTGGCGGCGCATGTGTTCGGCCCGCTCGGCAGCCTCGCCGGCCGTCGCGCCGGGCAGCAGCACCGCGAACTCCTCGCCGCCGACGCGAGCCGCGACGTCGCCGGCACGCTGGAAACAGACGGCGATCTTGGCGGCCACCGCGCGCAGGCATTCGTCGCCGGCCAAGTGCCCGTAGGCATCGTTGAAGCGCTTGAAGTAGTCGATGTCGCAGATCAGCAGCGCCAGCGGCTGGCGACTGCGCCGCGCGCGGCGGAACTCGACATCCCTGCACTCTTCGAAATGGCGCCGGTTGGGCAGTGAGGTCAGTTCGTCGTGGCGCGACAATTCTTCCAGCTTGCGGTTGGCGATCTCGAGTTCGCGCGTGCGTTCGGACACCAGCTCGGCCAGACGATCCCGGTGGCGAGCCATCTCGAGCTCGTATCCTTCCTGCCGCTCGAGGTGGGCCGCCAGCCGGTCCTGCAATTCGTTCACGCCGGCGGCGAGCTGGTCGAGCTCGTCCCGTGGCGGCTTCTTGGCCACCAGGTGCAGCTTGCGGGTCAGGCTGCCCGGCGACAATTGCCCCAGGTGCATCGCGATATGGCGCACATGCCGGGTCACCGATCGATTGAACAGCCACATCACGACGCCGGCCAGCAACAGCGACTGCAGCAACTGGGCGACGAAGATGGCGCCGATCTCGCGCCGCATGCGCGCCTGCAGTTCCTCGCCGTTGGCGACGATCTCCAGTTCGCCGAGCACCTCCTTCGAACCGGCATAGGGCGAAAAGACGAGCTCCTGCCGCACCACCGGCAGGTTCGGCTCGAATTGCCAGCCGGCGCGCTGGCGCGCGTGGATCTCGGGCTCGGCGCCGGGCAGCCGGATCGTCACCGCGATGCGGCCGATCGCGGACAGCCGCAGCGAACCTTGCAGGTTGAGTTCGACGCTGTCCCGGTCCATCTCCCAGATCGCCTTGCTCAGCGCCGGCTGCAGGATCTCGCGGAGCTGGCCGAGTTCCGAGATGAAGGCCGTGCGCCCCTCGACGTAGGCGGACCAGCCGCGCACCAGCGTGCTCAGCAGCGAGAACGCCAGGCCCGCCGCCAGCGTGCCGAACAGCAGCCGCATGGCGATCGAGCGGTGGCGCGGCTTGCCGGCATCCGTCCGCTTGTCGGAGGCGCCCCTCACTTCCAGTTTCGCCGGATCTCTCGCAGCCGACCGTCCGCGCGCACCGCTTCGAGGGCGCGGCGGCAGCGCTCGACCAACTCGTCGGGCGTGTTGCGGCTGAAGGCCATGTAGAGCCCGTCTCCGCCCAGTTCCTGCAGGCGCAATTCGGCATGCAGGCTGGCCGGGTCGTCGCCGGCGCGGCGCGCCAGGTACTCGGCCACGAAGTCGTTGGAGATCCACAGATCGACGCGGCCGAGCTTCAGCTTCTCGTAGTTGTGCTCGTACTTGTTGGACGACTGCAGGTTGCGCTGCGGATCGAAACCATGCTCGATCAGGAACTGTTCGCCGACGTCCTGGAAGACCGTCGCGATGCTGTACCTGCGAGCATCGTCGAGCGATTTCAGGCCCAGCTCATGACCTCGCAGCGAATACAGCGACCAGTCCGAGGGGGCCACCTGTCCGACCCACTTGAACTTGTCCTCGCGGGCCGGCGTGCGGGCGATCGAGTAGATCAGCACCCGCTCGTCGTGCAGCGCCAGGTCGTAGGCCCGTGCCCACGGCATCAGCTGGATGTCGGCCTGGAGCCCCGCCTCGGCGAGCACGGCACGCACCACCGCGGTGCTGTAGCCGCCGACGCGGCCGGCCTCCAGGTAGCTGTAGGGCGGGTAGTCCTCGGTGACGACGCGCAGCGGTGCCGCCAGCACGCACGCCGGCCACCCCACTGCCAGCGCCAGTAGCGCGATGGCCCGCGCCGCCCACGATCCGAAACCATGTTCCATCGATTCCGCCCATACCCGTCGCGAACCGATGCGGCCCCGGCGAGGGGCCGCATCGGTTCGTCTCGCTGTCCTTCCGCCGTGGCACCGCGCGATGCCAGCCGGATTCCCCGGGGGTGGACTTTACGTGACGGGCCGCCACGGGTCGACTCCACCGCGCGCCGCGGCGTATCGCAGCGCACGCTCGACACCTGGCGGCGGAGCGCGGCAAGACCTTCGAGCCGCTCAGAGGCGGCTCAGCACCTCCAGCATCGCCGGCGCGATGTCGGTGTGGTGGTGCACGATCTTCCAGCCTCCCTCGCCGCGGCGGTAGATGTTCGTGACCCGGCTCGAGATCTGCACCGGCTCGCCGTCCAGCTTGAACTGCCCCTCCTCGACGCCGAGCTCGTAGGCCACGTCGCCGACGATCTCGATGATCCGGTCGCTCACTGCGACCTGCCCGTCCGAGGCGATCTTCGCGACGTTGGCCCAGGATTCCGACACGCTGTCCCAGCCGACCTCGCGCCCGCCGATCGGATGCATGGTCGTCACATGGGCGTCGTGCGACCAGATTTCGGCCAGCGGTCCGGCGTCCCCGTTGATCATGGCGTTCAGCGCCGCATAGAACTGCTGCGCAGCCTGCAGGACTTCTTGTTTCGACGACATGGTCTTCTCCCGGTGAGATTCGGCGCCCGCTCGCCACGCAGGCCTTCTCCGCGCGCTCGGAACTCCCCACCGATCGCGCACCAACGTTCCGACAGGGATTCACCCCGCCGGCCGCGGCGAGCGCCGTGGAATCGAACGTGCGGCGGGCATCCGCGGCGAGCCGCAGGCCGACGGATGCCCGATTTCAAATTAGTCAAACCCGGCGGCCGTGCAAGCGGATCGCCATCCGAACCATCTTTTTGGTATAGTTACCAAATCACCGCGGATGGCACGAGACTTCACAGCATGGACCCTCGATCCCGCATCCTCGAAGCCGGCGTCAGGCTGCTGCACACGAACGGCGTCGGCGCGCTGACGCAGCCGCGCATCGCGCGCGCCGCCGGCCTGCGCCAGAGCCATCTGACCTATTACTTCCCGACGCGCGCCGAGCTGCTGTTGGCGCTGGCCGAGCACTCCGTGGACCAGGTGCTGGCGACCGCGGCCACTCGCCGCGGCGATCCCGTCGGCGCGCTGCTGGAAGGCATGCGGTACCTGCCGCGGGTGCGCATGCTGGTCGGCCTGGTCACCGCGGCCGACCGGGACGAAGCGCTGCGCCCGGCGCTCAACCGACTGGTCGAGCACGTGCGCCAGGCGCTCGGCGGGCTGTTGCGGAGCCTCGGCTACGAGGGCACGCCCGAGCAGGTGCTCGCGCTGCACGCCACCGTGGTCGGCCTCTCGGTACTGAACCTGGGCCGCCAGAACGACCACTCGGCTGCCGATCTGCAGCGCGGGCTGGAGACCCTGCTGGCCGCCTGGCCGCGGCCGGGAACGAGCGGAGGCGAGACGCAATGAAGCTGCCGATCCTGTTCGTGTTGCTGGCCGCGCTACCGCTGGCGGCCTGCGATGCGCCCGCGCCGACCGGCTACCAGGGCTACGTCGAGGCTGAATACACCTACGTGTCGGCGCCGTTCGCCGGCTACCTGGCCGAACTGAAGGTGACCCGCGGCCAGACCGTCGAAGCCGGCCAGTCGCTGTTCGTGCTGGAGGCCGAGCGCGAGGCGCAGGCCCTGGCCGAGGCCGAGGCCCGCGCCCAGGCCGCCAGGGCCCAGGCCGACAACCTGCTCGATGCCCGTCGCACCGAGGAGATCAGCGCGCTGCGGGCCGAGGTGGCCGCCGCCGAGGCCGCGCTCGAACTCGCCCGCAGCCGGGTCAAGCGCGAACAGGACCTGCTGAGCCGCAAGTTCGTCTCGCCGGCCCGGCTGGAGGAGTTGCAGGGCCAGCTCGACCAGGCCCGCGCCCGGCGCGACCAGGCCCGGGCCCAGTTGGCGCTGGCGCGCGATCCGGTCGGGCGGCGCGACGAATACCGCGCCGCCGAGGCCGGCTACCGCGCCGCCCAGGCCGAGGTCGAGCGGCAGCGCTGGCTGCTCGGCCGGCGCGAGGCCCGCGCCCCGCTCGCCGGCCAGGTGGCGGACACCTACTACCGCCCGGGCGAATGGGTACCGGCCGGCCAGCCGGTGGCGAGCCTGCTGCCGCCGGCCGGCCGGCGGCTGCGCTTCTTCGTGCCCGAGAGCGAACTCGCGACGCTGCACCCGGGCCAGCGCGTCGAAGCCCGCTGCGACGGCTTCCCGGCGCCGATCGTCGCGACGATCGACTACCTGTCGCCGGAGGCCGAGTACACGCCGCCGGTGATCTACAGCCAGGGCAGCCGCGAAAAGCTGGTGTTCCGCGTCGAGGCGGTACCGCTCGAGAATGCGGCGCAGCTGCCGCCCGGGCTGCCGGTGGACGTGCGGCGGAGCGACTGAGATGGACGCCGCCGCCCTGACCATCGACGTGCGCGGCCTGCACAAGCGCTTCGGCGACAAGCACGTCGTCAGCGACCTCTCGCTGCAGGTCGAGCGCGGCGAGATCTACGGCTTCCTCGGTCCCAACGGCAGCGGCAAGACCACCTCGATCCGGATGTTGTGCGGCCTGCTGACGCCGGACCGGGGCGAAGGCCATTGCCTCGGCCACGACGTGCTGCGCGAGAGCGCCGCGATCAAGCGCCAGGTCGGCTACATGACGCAGAAGTTCTCGCTGTGGGACGACCTGACGATCGAGGAGAACCTGGACTTCGTGGCGCGCATGTTCGGCATGCGCGAGCGCCACCGCCGCGTCGGCCGGGCGCTCGAGGAACTCGGCCTCGGCGGACGCCGGCGCCAGCTCGCCGGCACGCTGTCGGGCGGCTGGAAGCAGCGCCTGGCGCTGGCCTCCTGCCTGCTGCACGAGCCGAAGCTGCTGCTGCTGGACGAACCGACCGCCGGCGTGGACCCGCAGGCGCGGCGCGATTTCTGGGAAGAGATCCACCGCCTGTCGGCAACCGGCATCACGGTGCTGGTATCCACCCACTACATGGACGATGCCGAGCGCTGCCACCGCCTCGCCTACCTGGCCTACGGCCGGCTGCTGGCGCGCGGCACCGCGCGCGAGGTGGTCGAGGCGCAGGGCCTCAGTACCTGGTCGCTGCAGGGCGCGGGCATCGAGCGGCTGGCCGACGCGCTGCGCCGCCTGCCCGGTGTCGAGCAGGTGGCGAGCTTCGGCGTCGCGCTGCACGTCAGCGGCCGCGACGCGCCGCTGCTGCAAAACCATCTGGCCGAATTCGCCGCCGCCCGAAGCCTCGATCTGCAACCGGCCGAGCCGTCGCTCGAGGACGCCTTCATGCACCTGATGCAGGGCGCCCGCGACCCGCTCGCCGAGTGACGCCATGAACGGCTTCTCGCTCTCGCGCTGGCTCGGCATCCTGATCAAGGAATTCATCCAGCTGCGCCGCGACCGGCTGACCTTCGGCATGATCGTCGGCATCCCGATCCTGCAGCTGCTGCTGTTCGGTTTCGCGATCAACTCCGACCCGAAGCACCTGCCGACCGCCGTCGTGATGGCCGAACCGGGCCCGGCGGCGCGCGCCTACCTGGCGGCGATGGCGCACAGCGACTACTTCCGCATCGTCGGCCGGGTCGATGCGCGCGAAGCCGGGCGGCTGCTCGACCGCGGCGAGGTGCAGTTCGTCGTGACCTTCCCGCCCGGCCTGCAGCGCGACCTGGTGCGCGGCCGCCCGGCCACCATTGTGGTGGAGGCCGACGCCACCGACCCGGCCGCCACCGGCGGCGCGGTGGCGGTGCTGAACCGGCTCGGCGCGGAGCTGTTCGCGCCGGACCTGCCCGGCCGGCGCGTCGACGGCGCCAAGCCGATCGACCTGCGCATCCTGCGCCGCTACAACCCGGAGGCCATCACCGCCTACAACATCGTGCCGGGGCTGATGGGCGTGATCCTGACGATGACGATGGTGCTGATGACCGGCCTGGCGATGACCCGCGAACGCGAGCGCGGCACCTTCGAGAACCTGCTCGCGACGCCGGCCACGCCGCTCGAGGTGATCACCGGCAAGATCGTGCCCTACGTGCTGATCGGCCTGATCCAGGTGACGCTGGTGCTGCTGGCGGCACACTGGATCTTCCACGTCCCGATGCGGGGCAGCCTGCCGCTGCTGTACGGCGTGGTGCTGCTGTTCATCCTCGCCAACCTGACGCTCGGCATCACCTTCAGCTCGATCGCCCGCAACCAGTTGCAGGCCATGCAGCTGACCTTCTTCTTCTTCCTGCCCTCGATCCTGCTGTCCGGCTTCATGTTCCCGTTCCGCGGCATGCCGGAGTGGGCCCAGGCGATCGGCAGCCTGCTGCCGCTGACCCACTTCCTGGTGCTGGTGCGCGGCATCCTGCTGAAGGCCGCCGGCCCCGAACTGCTGTGGCCCAGCGTGTGGCCGATCCTGGCCTTCACCGCGGCGGTACTGGCCGTCGGCCTGCGCACCTTCCGCCGCACGCTGGACTGAGCCGGGCGCCCGCCGCCGGCTCGCAAAGGCAGGCCGAAAGGCGATCCCGCTCGATCGGAGACGGCGAGAAATAGTGCGCACTTGCCGCGCGTCATGCTGAACCGCGGCCCCCGCGGCGGCCGACTCATCAACAAAGGCCGGCACAACAGAGAGCCCCGGTGTCGTGGCCTTCACAACAACAGCAAGGAGATCGCCATGTACCCGTCCTTCATTCGTCGTGCCAATGCCGTCGCCGAAAGCGCCCACCACCTGTCCCGCGTGATCCTCGAAATGTCCTGGAACGACGACATCGACCGCGCCGAAATGGACGACGAGGTGATGCGGATGATCCAGCTGAACGGCATGATCGGTACCGATCCGGAGCTGGCCGAGGTGGGCTGACGCGAAGCGAAGAAAAGCCCGGCTCCAGTGGGGCCGGGCTGGTAAACGGGGGCCGCGCGGCGAGCGATCGTCGCACGCCCCCTCCGGAGCCGGATCGATTCGATCAATGTGCTTCTGTCTGCGGCAGTTCTCGGCCACCGGCCGGAACGGCCGCTCGCATGTTCCTACCTGTCTCACGAACGCCTCGGCGCAGTCGAGGAAGCTGTTCTCGAATCCGCTGCCGCCGATCTCGCCCGGCCGGATCTCCGCTCCCCGCCCGTGACGCGCCGCACGCCGGCCGGCATCGCCGCGCTCGGCCGTCGGCCGTTCGCGCCGGGCCGATGCGGCGGCGGCCTGGTGCGGTCCGCAAATTGCAGTTGCCTGCATGGCGCGATCCCGGCCGGCCGGGTCGTCGCTTCGCCGACGGCATTCGCGGGCCGCAATCCGAGCGTCCCGAATATGCCAAGGGACGGTAACGGGGCGGCAATCATCAGGGCATAGCTTCGGCGTCGGCCTCGCCATCGGCGAGCGCGCAGTCAACACGACCCCGAACCGAACCCCGATAGGAGCAGCCCAGTGAACCGAAAATGCCTGTCCCTGCTGGCCCTGACCGCCGGCCTGGCCCTGATGCCGCCGCTCGCGCTGGCCGAGCGCGATCATCGTGACGACCAGCACGAGCGCAACCGTGCCGACCGCGTCGCGATCCGCAACGTCGAACTGGGACCGCGTCCCTACTTCCTGGTCGATGACATGGCCGAGGGCGAGTTGAAGGATCGCCTGCTGGCCTGCGGCCGGCGCGAGTTCCACCGCAGCGACTTCTCGATCGGCCACCGCGGCGCGGCACTGCAGTTCCCCGAGCACACCCGCGAGTCGTACATCGCCGCGGCGCGCATGGGCGCCGGCATCGTCGAGTGCGACGTCACCTTCACGAAGGACCTGGAACTGGTCTGCCGCCATGCGCAGAACGACCTGCACACCACCACCAACATCCTGGCGATTCCGGAACTGGCGGCGAAATGCAGCAAGCCCTTCGTGCCGGCGAGCTTCGATGTGGCCGGCAATCTGCTGACCCCGGCGAGTGCCGAATGCCGCACCTCGGACATCACGCTGGCCGAGTTCAAACAGCTGCGAGGCAAGATGGACGCCTTCGACCCGCGCGCCACGACGGTCGAGGCGTTCATCGGCGGTACGCCGGACTTCCGCACCGATCTGTATGCCGGCCCCGGCAGCGGCACGCTGATGACCCACAAGGAGAGCATCGAGCTGTTCAAGCGGCTCGGCGTCAAGATGACGCCGGAGCTGAAGAGCCCGGCCGTTGCGATGCCCTTCGACGGCTTCACGCAACAAGCCTTCGCGCAGAAGATGATCGACGAGTACAAGGCGGCCTTCGTGCCGGCGCGCGACGTCTTCGCCCAGTCCTTCAGCAAGGACGACCTGCTGTACTGGATCGCGAACGAGCCGGCCTTCGGCGCCCAGGCGGTGTACCTGGACGACGCCAACACGGTCGCCGAGTTGCCGGGCGCGGCCGAACTGGCATCCTACAAGGCGCAGGGCATCAACATCTGGGCGCCACCGCTGTTCGCGCTGCTGGCCGACGACGGCGCGGGCCGGATCGTGCCGTCGCAGGCGGCGATGGACGCCCGCGCCGCCGGTCTCGACGTCATCACGTGGACGCTCGAGCGCTCCGGCGTCCTGGCCGACGGCGACAACGGCTTCTACTACCAGAGCTTCGACACGGCGGTCTCGCGCGAAGGCGACACGATGCGGGTGCTCGACGTGCTGGCGCAGCAGGTCGGCATCCGCGGCATCTTCTCGGACTGGCCGGCGACCGTCACCTACTACGCGAACTGCATGGGTCTGTGAGGCCGTTGCGGGCGGCCACGATCCGGATTCGTTCGGAAAGCGGCCGCCCGCGGGACTCGCGCCGGCGCCGCCAGTGCGCAGCTGCCCGGCAGACCGCCCTGCGCAGCGCCTCGCTAGATGCGACCGGAC
>JBNLET010000209.1:0-13614 GCA_050305135.1 Rhodocyclaceae bacterium
CATCTGCGCCGCACCGGTGATCATGTTCTTCACGTAGTCGGCGTGACCCGGGCAGTCCACGTGCGCGTAGTGACGCGTCTCCGTCTCGTACTCCACGTGCGCGGTGTTGATCGTGATACCGCGGGCCTTCTCTTCCGGCGCACTGTCGATCGACGCGTAGTCCTTCGCCTCGCCGCCGAACTTCTTCGACAGGATCGTCGTGATCGCCGCCGTCAGCGTCGTCTTGCCATGGTCAACGTGACCAATCGTCCCAACGTTCACGTGCGGCTTCGTCCGCTCGAACTTACCCTTAGCCATGTCAAAACCTCAGTCAGAGAAGGATGTACTGAAATACGCCCTTTAGTTGCCAATGCGACCAAGCAATCAAGTGGTGCCCATGACGTGGATTGAACACGTGGCCTCTCCCTTACCAAGGGAGTGCTCTACCACTGAGCTACATGGGCCCGCAAAGCCTGAAACTGGAGCGGGTGAAGGGAATCGAACCCTCGTCGTAAGCTTGGAAGGCTTCTGCTCTACCATTGAGCTACACCCGCGTACAACGCAGCCGACACCTCATCCGCGCATCACGTCGCCGGAACGCCCTTTGACGTGATTCAGTCTATCTGCTGGTGGAGGGGGAAGGATTCGAACCTTCGAAGGCTGAGCCGGCAGATTTACAGTCTGCTCCCTTTGACCGCTCGGGAACCCCTCCTAGCGGAAAGCGCCGAATTCTAGTCGGCGTAGGCGTGCCTGTCAAACTTCAATTTCGATTTTCCACAAAGCGCTTCGCACCATCGAAGCCGGACGCCGGTCGAACCCGTATCGGGCACTGGGCAGCCGGTGGGTGCCGACTAAAATGGAGTCGCCACGGTGGGCAAGAGTCGCCCCACGAGGGCCCCGCCGGCCGTACCGGGGCACCCCCGACACCACGAGTGGAGTACAGCAATGTCCGAATCCGCAGCAGTGGCAAAACCCGGCGCTTCGCTGGAGGACAAGTACACCAGTCCCTCCGGCCGCGTCTACCTGACCGGCTACCAGGCTCTGGTCCGTTTGCTGATGATCCAGCAGGAGCGCGACAAGGCCGTCGGGCTGAACACCGCCGGCTTCGTCTCCGGCTATCGCGGCTCGCCGCTGGGCGGCCTCGACCAGACGCTGTGGAAGGCCCGCGCCCACCTGGAAAGCCGGCATATCGTGTTCCAGCCCGGTATCAACGAGGATCTCGGCGCCACCGCGGTGTGGGGTTCGCAGCAGGTGAACCTGTCGCCGCAAGCCACCTGCGACGGCGTGTTCGCGATGTGGTACGGCAAGGGCCCGGGCGTCAATCGCTGCGGCGACGTGTTCCGCCACGGCAACGCCGCCGGCTCATCGAAATTCGGCGGCGTGCTGGTGATCGCCGGCGACGACCATGCCGCCAAGTCGTCCACCTTCCCGCACCAGACCGATCATTTCTTCAAATCGGTCATGATGCCGGTGCTGGCGCCGGCCGGCGTGCAGGAGTACATCGACTACGGCGTCCACGGCTGGGCGCTGTCGCGCTACTCGGGCTGCTGGGTGGCGTTCAAGGCGCTGGCCGACACGGTCGAGACCTCGGCCTCGGTGGACGTCGATCCGCAGCGCGTGCAGGTGCATGTCCCGACCGAATTTCCGCTGCCGCCCTACGGCCTCAACATCCGCTGGCCGGACCCGCCGCTGGTGCAGGAACGGCGGCTGCTGAACTTCAAGCTGTACGCGGCGCTCGCCTACTGCCGTGCCAACGGCCTGAACCGGGTCGTGATCGATTCGCCGCAGGCCCGGCTCGGCATCATCACCTCGGGCAAGAGCTACCTGGACGTGCGCCAGGCGCTCGACGACCTCGGCATCGACGAGCAGCGGGCGGCCGAGATCGGCATCCGGCTGTACAAGGTCGGCATGGTCTGGCCGCTGGAGTCGGAAGGCGTTCGCCGCTTCGCCGAAGGCCTAGACGAGATCCTGGTGGTGGAGGAGAAGCGCCAACTGATCGAGTACCAGTTGAAGGAAGAGCTCTACAACTGGCGCGAGGACGTACGCCCGCGGGTGGTCGGCAAGTTCGACGAGAAGGGCGAATGGGCAATGATCCCGTCGGCCGACGGCACCGTCGACCACGGCGACTGGCTGCTGCCGGCGGCCGGCGAACTGACGCCGGCGATGATCGCCCGCGCGATCGCCTCGCGCATCGCGCGCTTCTACACCTCGGACCGCATCAAGGCCCGGCTGTCCTTCCTGGAGGCCAAGGAGGCTGCGCTGTCGAAGCGCATCTTCTCGATCAACCGGGTGCCGACCTTCTGTTCGGGCTGTCCGCACAACACCTCGACCCGGGTGCCCGAAGGCAGCCGTGCGCTGGCCGGCATCGGCTGCCACTACATGGTGACCTGGATGCCCGAGCGGCGCACCGGCACCTTCACGCAGATGGGCGGCGAAGGCGTGCCGTGGGTCGGCCAGGCGCCGTTCACGGCCGAGAAGCACATCTTCGCCAACCTCGGCGACGGCACCTATTTCCACTCCGGCCTGCTGGCGATCCGGCAGGCGGTGGCCGCGAAGGTCAACATTACCTACAAGATCCTCTACAACGACGCGGTGGCGATGACCGGCGGACAGCCCGTCGACGGCCAACTGACGGTGCCGATGATCGTTCGCCAGCTCGAGGCCGAGGGCGTGGGCAACATCGTCATCGTGACCGACGGCAGCGGGCGCGCCTACGGGCCGCCGGACCTGCCCCACGGCGTGCCGCTCCGGCACCGCGACGAACTCGACGCGATCCAGCGCGATCTGCGCGAAACCCCCGGCGTCTCGGCGCTGATCTACGACCAGACCTGCGCCGCCGAGAAGCGTCGCCGCCGCAAGCGCGGCCTGTTCCCGGACCCGGCCCGCCGGGTCTTCATCAACGAGGCGGTGTGCGAGGGTTGCGGAGACTGCAGCACCCAGTCCAACTGCATGTCGGTGGTGCCGGCGGAAACCGAATTCGGCCGCAAGCGCGCGATCGACCAGAGCTCGTGCAACAAGGACTATTCGTGCCTGAACGGCTTCTGCCCGAGCTTCGTCACGATCGAGGGCGGGCGGCTGCGGCGCGGCGGGTCGCGCCAGATCGACGAATCCGCCTTCGCTGAGCCGCCGCCGCCGGCGCTGCCGGCCACCGAGCGTCCGTACGGCGTCATGGTGACCGGCGTCGGCGGCACCGGCGTCGTCACGATCGGCGCGCTGATCGGCATGGCCGCCCATCTGGACGGCAAGGGCGTCACAGTGCTCGACATGACCGGACTGGCGCAGAAAGGAGGTTCGGTGTTCAGCCACATCCGCATCGCCGACCGGCCCGAGGATCTGCACGCGGTGCGCATCGCGGCCGGCGAGGCAGATGCGGTCATCGGCGGCGACGTGGTCGTCACGGCCAGCGTCGAGGCGCTGGCCAAGATGGCGCTCGGACGCACCCGGGCGGTCGTCAATTGCGCCGAGACGCCGACCTCCGATTTCGCCCACAACCCGGACTGGCCGTTCCCGCTGGACAAGATGGAGACCAGCGTGACCGAGGCGATCGGACGCGACGCGGCCGAGTTCCTCGACGCCCAGGGGATCGCGACGGCGCTGATGGGCGACGCGATCGCGACCAACCTGTTCCTGCTCGGCTTCGCATGGCAGAAGGGCATGGTGCCGGTAAGCCACCAAGCGCTGCAGCAGGCCATCGAACTCAACGGCGTGGCAATCGAGATGAACCGCAAGGCCTTCCTGTGGGGACGCCGCGCCGCGGTCGAGCCGGCGGCGGTGCAGCGTGCCGCCACCCCGGCCAGCGTCACGCCGCTGCATGCCGAAACCCTCGACGACATCGTCGCCCGCCGCGCCGCCTACCTCGCCGGCTACCAGGATGCGGCCTATGCCGAGCGCTACCGCCGCCTGGTGTCCCGGGTGCGCAACGCCGAGGCGGCGCTGGGCTCGATCCGCCTGGCGGAGACGGTCGCGCGGCAGATGTTCCGGTTGATGGCCTACAAGGACGAATACGAAGTCGCCCGGCTGTACTGCGACGAAGCGTTCTGGCAGCGCATCGACGAGACCTTCGAAGGTGAATACGAAGTCCGCTTCCACCTCGCCGCGCCGCTGCTGAGCCGGCCGGATCCCAACACCGGCCACATCGCCAAGCGCAGCTTCGGCAAGGGCATGCGGCGGGTGTTCCGGCTGCTGGCGCGGCTGAAGGGGCTGCGCGGCGGGCGCTGGGACATCTTCGGCCGCAGCGAGGAGCGGCGCATCGAACGCGCGCTGATCGGCCGCTACGAACAGGACGTGACGGAACTGCTCGACCACCTGTCCTACGACCGGCTGCCGCTGGCGATCGAGATCGCCGAGCTGCCGGCCGCGATCCGCGGCTTCGGCCACGTCAAGCTGGCCGGCCTGGCGGCCTCCGATGCGCGCCGCGAGGCGCTTCAGGCCCGCTGGCGCGACCTGCGGCTGCCGGTGCACCGGCAGGTGGCCGAAGCGGCCTGAGCCCGCCGGACGGGAAGGCGTCTATCATCGCGCCTCCCGCGCCGCCGAGCCCGCCCATGGCCCTGCGCAAGGCCGCCGCCGCCCAGATCATCGCCTGCCTCCTGGCCGCCCTCGCACTGAAGGGCGGCCTGCTGCCGCTCACGCCGCTGTGGCGGCCGGCCGCCGTGCAGGCGGTGCTGGCCTGCCTGGCCGCCGCGGCGCTGAAATCCGAGCGCTGGTGGCTGCCGATCCACCTGGGCTTCGTGCCGGCACTGCTGCTGGCCTCCGGCCTGCATCTGGCGCCGGTCTGGTACCTGGCCGCCTTCGTTGCCTGCGCGCTGGTGTTCTGGAGCAGCTACCGGACTCGGGTTCCGCTCTATCTCAGCAACCGGACCACGGCGCGGGCCGTCGCAGCGCTGCTCGGCAAGCGTCCGCCGGGCCGGCTGCTCGACCTGGGCTGCGGCACCGGCAGCCTGCTGCGGCCGCTGGCCTCGCTGTGCCCGGCCTGGCGGCTGGCCGGCATCGAGGCGGCGCCGCTGCCGTTCTGGCTGTCGGCCTGGCGGGCCCGCGACGTGAGCAACCTCGACGTGCGTCGGGGCGACTTCTTCGACGCCGACTGGAGCGGCTACGATGTGGTGTACGCGTTTCTCTCGCCGGTGCCGATGTCCCGGGTATGGGACAAGGCCTGCGCGGAAATGCCGGAGGGAAGCCTGCTGGTCTCCAATTCCTTCGCGATCCCCGGCGCGCCGGCCAGCGCCGTGATCGAACTCGGCGATCGTCGCGGAACGCGCCTCTACCTCTATCGGCCGCACTCGGGAAAACGGCGAAAAGGTCGATAAATACGAGTCTGTTCCCGCACCGCCGCCCCGTCGCGGGTGGTCACAATAGTGGGGTATTCGTTCCAAAGCGTCTGCCGCCCCGCCCACGGCGCGGCCGGCCGGTGCTCCACCGGAGCGCCAAGGAGGTTCTCAGAGATGGCTGAAATCGTCTGCATCATCGGCAACAAGGGCGGCACCGGCAAGACCACGCTGTCCCACATGCTGTGCCAGGGCATGGGACTGCTGGGCCAGCGCTCGGCCTGCATCCTGACCGATGCCACGCGCGAACCGCTGCTGCCGGGAGGGCGGCGCTACATCACCGCCGACGCCCGCACTTCCGATTCGCTCGCCAAGGTGGTGGACAAGCTGCGCGGCATGGACGACTGGCTCGGCGTGATCGACGGCGGCGGCAACCGTACCGAGGTGGACCGCCGGCTGTATGCGATCGCCGACATCGTGCTGCTGCCGTTCCGCGAGTCGCACGAAGACATCCGCACCGTGGTCAAGGACCTGGACATGTTTCCGCGCGCCTACGCGGTGCCGACCCAGTGGCCGACCAATGCCTGGCAGCGCCGCACGGCGGAACGCAGCGTCGCGCAGATGATGTCCGACTACAAGCACCGCATCCTGCGGCCGGTCGCGGCGCTGTCCTCGTCCAAGCTGCTGCTGCAGCGCCAGGTGCCGGAGATGATGCCGACGCCGCTCGCCAACGCCTGCCGGGGCGTGGCCGCGCAGGTCATGGACCTGTTGGAACTCGAGTACCGCCAGCAGGTGGGCGACGGCCCGGCAGCACGGCCGGCGGAAAGGGCGCCGCTCGACCAGCTGGCCCACTCCCACTGAGCGCGGCGGCCGTGCCGCCGAGCGTCAGAAGCGCACGCCGTGCCGCGCGATGACCACCAGCGCCTGGGCCCGGCTCGACACCTTCATGGCCTTGAAGATGGCCGACACATGCACCTTGACGGTGCCCTCGGACAGGCCGAGCAGGTCGGCGATCTCCTTGTTGGTCTTGCCCTGGGTGAGCAGGTCGAGCACCCGCATCTGGGCATTGGTCAGACCGAACTTGTCGTTCAGCGCCACGTTCGGGCGCTTGCTGTCCTGATCGCCCGCGCCCGCCGGCATGAACACGCCGCCGTCGAGCACGATGCGGATCGCCTTCAGCAGATCGGCGCCGGAGCTGGCCTTCGGCACGAAGCCCGAGGCACCGGCCTTCAGCGCGCGCTGGACCGACGCCGGATCGTCCAGCGCCGACACCACGATCGCCGGGATGTCCGGAAAGCGCTTGGCCATCACGCCGAGCAGCGAGAAGCCGTTCATGTCCGGCAGCATCAGGTCGATCACCGCCAGATCCCAATCCTCGCCCTCGCCGAGTCGCTCGAGTGCGTTGTCGGCGTTGGAGGCCTCGACGCATTCGACCCCCGGCTCCAGGTGCTGCAGGGTCTGCGCCATCGCTTCGCGCACCAGCGCATGGTCTTCAACGATTAGAATCCGGGTCATCGCGAGCGGGTCTCTATCCTGTATGTTCGACGAACTGCCCGAGATGATTAACGCATACGAAGCAAAATCTCAACAAGTGGCTTCGGCCGTGCGTGACCGATGTGGCTCGCCGCTCGATTTGGCATGCGCGGCAGCGGCCGGCCCGCCGCGGTTGTCGCCGGGAGGAATCCGCACTTGATACGCCACTGGGGCATCCGGGCCAGGCTGACGCTGGCGACCCTGTTGCCGCCTTCCATCCTCGCGGTGGCGCTGATCGCCTACTTCACCGGCGCGCGGATCAGCGAGATCGAGCAGGCCCACCTGCTGCGGGGCAAGGCCCTGGTGCGGCAGCTGGCGGTGGCGAGCGAATTCGGCGTCTTCGCCGGCAACGGTGAACTGCTGCAGCGGCTGTCCAATGCGGTGGCGCGCGAGGACGACGTGCTCGGCGTCAGCGTGCTGGACGGCGACGGCCTGCTGCTGGCCGCCAGCGGAGAGTACCCGCCGCCGGACATCGCCTTCCTGTCCGGCCGCTCGGTCGTCAAGCGCGACGACCGCTACCGCATCGTCGAGCCGGTGCGCGCCAGCCAGCTGACGGTCGCCGACGATCTGTCCGAAATACTCGCGCCGTCGCCGGACAGCGATCCGCGCCAGCTCGGCGCCGTCGTGATCGACCTGTCCCGGCTCGGTCTGGCCCGCCGCCGCAACGAACTGCTGCTGCACGGCGTGCTGATGTTCGCCGCGGTGCTGCTCGGCGGCGCGCTGCTGGCGCGGCGCATCAGCAACGGCGTCAGCGGCCCGATCCGCGACATCTCGACCACCGTGACCCGCATCGGCCACGGCGATTTCGATGAACGGGCGCCGGTCACCGGCGGCGGTAGCCTGGCCGAGCTGGCGAGCGGGGTGAACGACATGGCCGCCCGGCTGCAGGAGGCCTACCGCTCGATGGAGAACAACATCGAGGACGCCACCAAGGCCTTGCTCAACCGCACCGCCGAAGCAGAGCGCGCCAACCTGGCCAAGTCGCGCTTCCTGGCCGCCGCCAGCCACGACCTGCGCCAGCCGATGCACGCGCTGGTGCTGTTCATCTCGGAGCTGTCGGCGCTCGAGCACCCGCCGCGCACCTCGCGCCTGGTGCGCCAGATCGCCGCCAGCGCCGAAGCGATGGAAACGCTGCTCGACAGCCTGCTCGACATCTCCAAGCTGGACGCCGGCGTGCTGCAGCCCGAGATCCGCCCGTTCGCGCTGCAGCAGGTGTTCCAGCGCATCGAGGACGGCTTCGCCCAGATCGCGCGCGACAAGGGGCTGCGGCTGAGGGTCAAGCCCACCCGGGCCTGGATCCGCAGCGACCCGGTGCTGTTCGAGCGCATTCTCAGCAACCTGGTCGCCAATGCGCTGCGCTACACCACCTACGGCTCGGTCGCCGTCTATTGCCGCTTCGGCCACGACGAGTGGCGCGTCGACATTCGCGACAGCGGCATCGGCATCCCGCCGGAGGCGCAGGAGCAGATCTTTCAGGAGTTCGTCCAGCTCGACAACCCGGAGCGGGCCCGCCACAAGGGGCTGGGCCTCGGCCTGGCGATCGTGCGCCGCCTCACCGATCTGCTCGACCATCCGCTCAGCATCCGCTCCGAACGCGGCCGCGGCGCGGTATTCACGCTCCGTGCGCCGCGCTGCGAATCGATCGCGCCGCCGCCGAGCGAAGAGCGGCCACGCTCGCTGGGCAGCCTGGAAGGACTGGTGCTGGCCGTCGTCGACGACGACGAACTGGCGCTGGCCGGCATCGTCAGCCTGCTCACCTCGTGGGGCTGCGAGGTGATCGCAGCCGAGAACCTCGAACGCCTGCAGATGGCGCTGGCGCTGGGCGGCACGCCGCCGCAGGCCATCATCTCGGACTACCGGCTGCGCGGCCCGCACGACGGCATCGACGTCGTGCACCTGGTCCGGCGGCGCTACGGCGAGGAATTGCCGGCCATGATCGTCACCGGCGACACCGGTCCGGAAACGCTGCAGCTCGCCCAGCACGAAGGCATCGCGCTGCTGCACAAGCCGGTGCGCCCGGCCAAGCTGCGTGCCTTGCTGCAGCGCCAGCTCAATGCCGCACCGGAGAGCGGCTAGGCCATGCAGCCCCGCAGGCCATGGTTTATGATCTCCATACAACACAACAGAGCGAGGGGAAGATGTCGGACGACAAGATGGCGCAGGATCCGATGGAATTCATGCGCGGCATGTGGAGCAACATGGGCTTCTCCCTCCCCGGCATGGTCACGCCGACCTTGGACGTAGACGAGCTCGACAAGCGCATCGCCGACCTGAAAGCGGTCGAGGGCTGGCTGAAGATGAACCTCAACATGCTGCAGATGACCACCCAGGGACTCGAGATGCAGCGCACGACGATCGCCGCGGTGCAGGCCATGAGCCAGGTCGGCCAGCCGCAGGAGGGCGGCGAGCCGGCCGGCAATCCGTTCGCGAGCGCGATGTGGCCGTGGAACCTGATGCAGCAGCCGAACGAGCAGGCGGCCGAAGCGGCCCCGGCCGGCGACAAGGCTGCGTCGAAGAGCAGCAAGAGCGCCCGCAAGTAGGTTCAGAGGCGCGCCAGCGCCGCGATCCAGCCCCACATCGTGAGCACGGCCCCGAGGGTCGTGGCCGAGATAAGCCAGGCCACGCCGAGGCCGTCGCCGCCCATCCGCATCGCCAGGATGTAGGCCGACGAGGCCGACGGCAGGGCCGCGAACACCACCACGATGTCGCGCTGCATGCCGTGCACGCCGAGGGCCCCGGCCAGCCACCAGGCGGCGGCCGGCATCAGCACCAGCTTGACCAGCACCAGCCACAGCGAGCCGGCCAGCCGGCCGCCGGTGCTGCCCCAGCGCAGCGCCGCACCGACCGCCAGCAGACCGAGCGAGACCGAGGCGTCGGCCAGCCGCTGCAGAAACTGCTGCAACGGCGCGGCCAGCGAGCCGCCGGCGAAGTTGAACGCCAGCCCGGCCAGCGTCGCCAGCACCAGCGGATTGCGCACCAGCTCGCGCAGCAGACGCCCCTGGCCGTGGCGCGCCAGCATGCCGACCGCCGCGATGTTGGCGAACGGCACCATCGCGCCGCACAGCGCGCCCATCGTGGCGACGCCGGCGGCACCGTGCAGCTTGCCGGCGACGGCGATGCCGATGTAGGTGTTGAAGCGGAAGGCGCACTGCAGCCGCGACGCGAAACCCATCGGCGACAGCCCCATCAGCCGCTGGCCGGCCAGGCCGAGCAGAAAGGCCGCCGCCATGCTGCCGAGCCCGGTGGCGAACAGCGGCAGGGTCTCCGCCAGGTTCAGCTCGACCCGCGCCAGCGCATTGAACAACAGCGCCGGAAACAGCACGAAGTAGACCAGCCGCTCGAGGCCCGGCCAGAAACCCTCCGGCATGCCGGCACGCCGGTGCAGCAGGGTGCCGAGCAGGATCAGCGCGAAGTCCGGCAGCAGCAGCAGCAGTGTTTGCATCGGCACGATTATCCGGCCCGGCCCGGCGGCTGCCCATCCGCGTCGACCACAATGGCAAAAAAAAGGCGGCCCGCCGGGGCGGACCGCATCAAGTCACGACGGAGGCATTACTCGTAGCTGCGCAGGTCCTCGATCACCTTGCCGTCGTTGGGCAGGGTGGTCGGCGCACAGATGCTGATCTCGGCCCGCAGCTTGGTCACTTCACGCACCGTGCCGGCCAGCGTGTCGGCCAGCCCGTGGCCTTCGTTCGGGCATTCGCAGTGCAGCACCATGCGGTCCGCACCGTCCGGGTTGTCCACCACCAGGCGGGCGCGCCGCACCTGCGGATGGCGCCGCAGCACCTCGGCCACCTGCGAGGGATGGACGAACATGCCGCGGATCTTGGTGGTCTGGTCGGCGCGTCCGAGCCAGCCGCGGATGCGTTGGTTGGTGCGGCCGCAGGGCGAGGCGCCGGGCATTACCGCGGACAGGTCGCCGGTGGCGAAGCGCAGCAACGGATAGTCGGGATTGAAGGTGGTCACGACCACTTCGCCGACCTCGCCTTCGGCGACCGGATCGCCGGTGCCGGGCCGCACGATCTCGACCAGCACGTCCTCGTCCAGCACCAGCCCGTCGCGCGCCGAGGTCTCGTAGGCGATCAGGCCCAGGTCGGCCGTGGCGTAGGCCTGGTAGGTCAGGATGCCGCGCGCCGCCAGCGCCTCGCGCTGGCTCGGTGCGAAGGCCTCGCCCGACACGAAGGCTTTCCTGAAGCTCGGTTCGATGCCGGCGGCGTCGGCTTTCTCGAGCAGGATGCGGAGGAAGGACGGCGTGCCCACGTAGGCGGTCGGCGCCAGATCGGCCATCGCCTCGACCTGCTGCTCGGTCTGCCCGATGCCGCCC
The DNA here is from genome assembly GCA_050305135.1 of Rhodocyclaceae bacterium. Classification (GTDB taxonomy): domain Bacteria; phylum Pseudomonadota; class Gammaproteobacteria; order Burkholderiales; family Rhodocyclaceae; genus Cognatazoarcus. The sequence goes on from JBNLET010000209.1 coordinate 11,095, forward strand.
GGAAACACCGTGCAGCCGAGCGCATGCGCGGCGGTCTCCATCATCGAGCCGGCCGGCGTCATGTGGTAGGAGAAGGTGTTGTGCACCAGGTCGCCCTCGCGGAAGCCGGCTGCGAACATCGCCCGCGCCAGCCGCCAGTAGTCGCCCCGCCGCCCCTCCGGCTCGTAGATCGGCCCCGGCGAGGCGAACACCCGGCCGCAGGCCGGGCCCCAGGACAGCGCCGCGAAGCCGCCGAACGGTCGCCTGGCCTTCTGCAGCGCCAGCAGGTCCGACTTGCGCGTCAGCGGCAGCGCGGCCAGCGCCGCGCGGCTGCCGACCGCGTCCGGATCGACTCCGCGCAGCCGCTCGGCGTAGGCCGGGGCATTGCGGCGGGCGTGCGCGATCTGCCGGGGCAGGCGCTGCATCAGTTCGCGTTCGCGCTCGACCGGGTCGCGGCGCTCTCGTGCGTCGAAATATTCCATGGCTCGCTCTCGCGTCGGATTCTCGGGGACGGACAGCCGGCTCAGGACAGCCAGCGCTTGCGCCGGCGGTAGTGCTTGACCTCGCGGAAGCTCTTGCGCCCCTCGCCGGACAGTCCCAGGTAGAACTCCTTGACGTCCTCGTTGTCGGCCAGCTCGGACGCTTCGCCTTCCATCACGATGCGCCCGTTCTCGAGGATGTAGCCGAAATCGGCGTAGCGCAGCGCGACCATGGTGTTCTGCTCGGCCAGCAGGAAGCTCACCTGCTCCTTGCCGTTCAGGTCCTTCACGATCTCGAAGATCTCCTCGACGATCTGTGGCGCCAGCCCCATCGACGGCTCGTCCAGCAGCACCATCTCGGGACTGGCCATGATCGCCCGGCCGATCGCGCACATCTGCTGCTCGCCGCCCGAGGTGTAGCCGGCCTGCGACTTGCGCCGCTCCTTCAGGCGCGGGAAGTAGTTGTAGACCATGTCGAGGGAATTGCGGATCTCGGCGCCCGAGGCGCTGCGGGTGTAGGCGCCGGTCAGGAGGTTCTCCTCGATCGTCAGGTGGCCGAAGCAGTGGCGCCCCTCCATCACCTGCACGACGCCACGCTTGACCAGGTCGCTGGGCGTCATCTGGTCGACCCGGGCACCCTTGAACTCGATGCTGCCCTTCGTGACGTCGCCGCGCTCGGCGCGCAGCAGGTTCGAGATCGACTTCAGCGTCGTGCTCTTGCCGGCGCCGTTGGCTCCGAGCAAGGCCACGATGGCACCCTTCGGCACCGACATCGAGACGCCTTTCAGCACCAGGATGACGTGGTCGTAGATGACCTCGACGTTGTTGATGACGAGGTAGGGGTCGGCGCTGCGGCCGGCGGCGGAGGTTTCTGTGCTCATGTCCTGGATTCAGCCCTGTTGTTCCGCGTTCCGCTTCCCCCGGCGCACTGCCGGAGAGGGTCCGCCGAGCCCACCGTACACGGATGCGCTCGGCGGACCTTCCCGCGCGGGGAAGGTCCCGGCGGAGCGCACGGCGGCGCTCCGCCCCAGCCGATTACATTTCCTTCGAGCAATCGCGCGGGGTGATGCCCTTTTCCTTCGCGTACTTGGCCGCCGACTCCTCGATCATGCCGCGCACCAGCTGCTTGTCGGCATCGATCCAGTCGGTCACGACCTTCCACTTGGCACCGTCCCAGGTCTGGTACTTGACCTTGCCGGAGCCCTCGTGGTCCATGCACGAGGTCTTCAGCGCCGGCATGAAGCCGGTGGCGCCGAGCGTGGCCAGCTCCTTGTCGTCGATGTTGAGGTTCTCGTAGCCCCAGCGGATCTGCTCACCGGTCAGGGCCTTGCCCTTGCCGTACTTTTCCTGCGCCTTGCGGATCGCCTCGACGGCGATGATGCCGTGCACCACGCCGCGGTTGTAATAGACGCTGCCGACCCGCGACTCGTCCTCCATGTTGCCCTTGCCCTTGGCATAGACGTACTTCTTGATGTCCTTGATCACCGGGTAGTTGTCGCCCGCCACGTTGAAGCCGGCGGCGGTGAAGCCCTTGGCGGCCGAGCCGGCCGGGATGGTGTCCTCCTCGGCGCCGGACCACCACACGCCGAGCATCTTGCTGCGCGGGAAGCCGGTCTTGGCGGCGGCCTTCAGCGCGGTCGGGTTCATCACGCCCCAACCCCACAGGATCACCCAGTCGGGGCGGATCTGGCGGATCTGCAGCCACTGCGACTGCTGCTCGTTGCCCGGGTGGGCGACCGCGATCTTGGTCACCTCGAAGCCCTTGTCGGCGGCCATCCTGTCGAGCACCGCGTGCGGTTCCTTGCCGTAGGCCGAATCGTGGTACAGCAGCACGATCTTCTTGCCCTTCAGGTCGCCTTCCTTCGACTCGATGTACTTGATCATCGTCGTCGCCTGCGACCAGTAGGTGGTGATCAGAGGGAAGACCCACGGGAAGACGCGGCCATCGGCGGCGTCGGTGCGGCCGTAGCCGATCGTCACCAGCGGGATCTTGTCGTCATCGACCTTGTCCAGCACCGAATAGGTGATGCCGGTCGACAGCGGCGAGAACATCGAGTTGCCG